>CACLPR010000004.1 GCA_902608845.1 uncultured Pelagibacteraceae bacterium | reverse complement strand
CGACAAAATATTGTCACCTATTGTTACAGAAAAATCAACAAATCTATCTGAACAAAACAAAATAATTTTCAAAGTTCACAATAAAGCTAATAAGAAAAATTTGAAAACGAACATTGAAAAAATTTTTAAAGTAAATGTAATTAAAGTTAATATTATCAATAAAAAAACTAGGTTTAAAACAACTAGAGGAAAGAAAGTTAGAGTTAAAGGTTTTAAAAAAGCAATAATTACTCTTAAAAAAGGTCAAAATATTGATCTAACAACTGGAATTTAATATGGCATTAAAAACATTCAAACCTTACACGAAATCTACAAGAGGAACTATTCTTACAAGCAGAGAAGGCCTATGGAAGGGGAAACCATTTAAGTCTTTGACATCTGCGAATTATTCATCCAAAGGACGGAATAATTATGGAAGAATAACTTCAAGAAATCATGGGGGTGGTCACAAACATAAATATAGAAAAGTTGATTTTTATAGAAAAAAATTTGAAATTGAAGCAGAGGTTTTAAGAATTGAATATGATCCCAACAGATCATGCCATATAATGCTAGTTAAATTTACAGATGGAGATCATTTTTATTATTTAGCGCCAAAGGATATAAAAGTTGGAGATAAAATAATGAATGGTTCTACAGCAGAGATAAAAATTGGAAATTGTTTGCCACTAAAAGATATTCCTGTTGGAATAAATATACATAATGTTGAGATCAACCCAGGAGGTGGAGGAAAAATTGCTAGATCTGCTGGTACTTCAGTATCAATTTCAGGAATTGATGGAAACTACTCAATTATAAAAATGACTTCAGGAGAAGTGCGAAAAATTAATTCAAATTCGTTAGCAACAATTGGAGTTTTATCTAATCCTGATCAAAAAAATATAAAAATAGGTAAAGCTGGGAGATCCAGATGGCTTGGTATTAGACCACATACAAGAGGTGTTGTTAAAAACCCAGTTGATCACCCGCATGGTGGTGGAGAAGGTAAATCAGCTGGTGGTAGACACCCAGTATCTCCTACAGGACAATCTGCTAAGGGATTAAAAACTAGGGATAACAAAAGAACAGATAAATTTATAATTAGAAGAAGAAAGAAAAAAAGATAATAATTATGGCTAGATCAGTATGGAAAGGACCGTTCGTTGAAGAAAGTTTAATAAAGAAAGTAGAAAAACTTAAGAACGATCCTATAAAAAAGCCTATCAAAACATGGTCAAGGAAGTCGACAATCCTACCAGATTTTGTAGGTGTTAGTTTTTTAATATATAACGGAAAAAAATTTATACCAATCACTATATCTGAGGACATGGTAGGTCACAAATTAGGTGAGTTTGCGCCTACAAGACAATTTTTTGGTCATACACCAGCAGATAAGAAAGCAAAAGTGGAAGGTGGAGCTAAGAAATAATGTCTAAATTAAAAAAACAAATAGATACTAAAATGGTTAAATCGATAAATAAAAATGTGAGGTCCAGTACCAGAAAATTAAATCCAATTTTAAAATCAATTGTTGGAAAAAAAGTAGATGTTGCAATAAGAGATTTAACATTCTCTGAAAAAAGAGTATCTAAAGATATAAAAAAAACAATTTCTTCAGCAGTAGCAAATGCAGAAAATAATTATCAATATGACATAGATAAGCTAATTGTAAAAGAGGCTTATTGTGGAAAGCAAGTTGTAATGAAAAGATTTAGAGCCAGAGCCAAAGGAAGAGCTGCAGAAATAATGAAACCTTATTCAAATTTAACAATAATTTTATCAGAACAAAAAAAACAAATGGAGAAAGATGGGACAAAAAGTTAATCCAGTAGGCTTAAGACTTGGTATTAATAGAGGTTGGGACTCTGTTTGGTACGCAAAGAAAAAAGATTTTGGAAATAATCTAATAGAAGACTTTAGGATAAGAGAATACATAAAAAAAAATGTAACAAATTCAGGTGTATCAAAAGTTATGATAGAGAGAACAACAAAAAAATGTTTTGTAACTATTTACACTTCAAGACCTGGTTTTGTAATAGGAAAAAAAGGATCAGATATTGAAAAAATAAAAGGTAATTTGTCGAAATTGACAGCAAACGAAGTGGTATTAAATATTAAAGAAGTAAAAAAACCTGAAACTAATAGCTATTTAGTTGCTGAAAATATAGCACAGCAGTTAGTTAAAAGAGTTTCCTATAGAAGAGCAATGAAAAGAGCTATGCAATCAGCTTTAAGATTAGGTGCAAAAGGCATTAAAGTATCAATTAGTGGACGTTTAGGTGGAAACGAAATTGCAAGAACAGAGTGGTTGAGAGAAGGAAGTATACCATCACATACTTTGAGAGCAGATATTGATTATGCAGAAGCTGAAGCTCTTACTACTTACGGAATAATAGGAATAAAAATATGGATATATAAAGGTGAAATTTTTACTAAAGAATTTAGCCAAGAAAGGAACAAAGCTTAAGCATGTTACAACCAACTAGAACAAAATTTAGAAAAGCTCACAAGGGCAGAATTCATGGTAATGCTTCTAGATGCAATACTATGAATTATGGTTCATTTGGATTAAAAGCTGTTCAACCGGAAAGAGTGATTTCAAGGCAAATAGAGGCTGCGAGAGTTGCTTTAACAAGACATATGAAAAGACAAGGTAGGGTTTGGACTAGAATGTTTCCTAATATCCCCGTCTCGAAAAAACCAACAGAAGTAAGAATGGGAAAAGGTAAAGGATCACCAGAGTTTTGGGCTTGTAGGGTTAAACCTGGAAGAATATTATTTGAAGTTGATGGTGTATCAGAGCAAATAGCAAAAGAAGCTTTATATAAAGCTTCAGCAAAGCTACCAATTAAATGTAAATTTATAAAGAGAATATAATGAAAAAAAAAGAGATAAAAAAGTTAACTAAAATTCAAATGAAAGAAAATTTAGAAAAACTTAAAAAAGACCTATTTAATTTCAGGTTTCAAAAAGTAAATGGACAAGTAAAGAGTCCGGCAAAAATAACTGAAACAAAAAAAAATATAGCAAGGTTGAAAACATTAATTGAGGTAAAAAATGCCTAAAAAAATTTTAAATGGAACAGTGGTAAGTGATAAACCAAACAAAACCATAACTGTTTTAGTTGAACGAAAATATCAACATCCAGTTTTAAAGAAAGTTATGAAAGCAAGAAAAAAATATAACGCACATGATGAAGAAAACAAATTTAAAATTGGAGATAAAGTATCAATTAGAGAAAGTCGACCATATTCAAAAAACAAGAAGTTCGAAGTAATAGGAGATATGAAGTGATACAAGTTCAGACAGAATTATTAGTGGCAGACAATACAGGGGCAAAAAAAATAGAATGCATTAAAGTACTGGGTGGTTCAAAAAGAAGATTTGCGAGCATTGGAGATACAATTGTAGTGGCTGTTAAAGAAGCAATACCACGAGGTAAGGTAAAAAAAGGTGCAGTGCACAAAGCAGTAGTTGTAAGAGTTAAGAAGGGCATACATAGAAATGATGGATCTAAAGTGAGATTTGATAATAATGCAGCAGTTTTAACCGATGATAAAGGCGAGCCTATTGGAACTAGGATATTTGGACCTGTAACAAGAGAACTAAGAAATAGAGGGCAAATGAAAATTATTTCACTAGCACCGGAGGTTTTATAATGATCAAAAAAGGCATGAAAGTAAAAATAATTAGTGGAAAAGACAAAGGTAAAGATGGTGAAGTTATTGAGATAGACAGAAAAAATACAAGGGTAAAAGTAAAAGGAATAAATATTGTAAAAAAACATGTAAAGACAACCAAAGAAAAAAAAGGAGGGATAATTTCTAAAGAAAACTTTATTCATCTCTCAAATTTAAAAAATACTGGAAGTGATAAAAAAATAGAGGCTAAAAAATAATGGAACCAAGATTAAAAGAAACATTAATGAAAGAAATCAATCCAAGTTTAAAAGAAATGTTTGGATATAAAAGTTTATATATGGGTCCAAAAATAGAAAAAATAGTTCTTAATATGGGTTTAGGATTGGATGGAAATGATGCTAAAATTGTAAGTTCCTGTCAAGATGATCTTGCAAGTATAACAGGTCAAAAACCTATTGTGACAAAATTTAGAAAATCTATAGCAAATTTTAAAACAAGAAAAAATACAAATTCAGGATTAAAGGTTACTTTAAGGAAAAATAAAATGTACGAATTTATTGATAGATTAGTAAACATTGCTTTACCAAGAATTAAAGACTTTAGAGGACTTAGTGCAAATGGATTTGATAAATTTGGTAATTATACTTTTGGAATTAAAGAACAAATTATTTTTCCTGAGGTAAATTTTGATAAGGTTGATAAAATAAGAGGTTTAGATATTACAATTGTAATAAAAACTATGAAAACAGAACATAGTTTTGAACTACTTAAAAAATTAAATTTTCCGTTTAAAGAAAAAGGGAGTAATTGATGGCAAAACAGAGTGCAATAAATAAAAATAATAAAAGAATAAAACTATCAGATAAGTTTTTTAAAAAAAGACAAGATCTTAAAAAGATAATAATGGACAAAAAACTTACACTAGAGGAACGTTTCAAAGCTCAGCAGAAACTGTCAAAATTACCAAGAAATTCATCAAAAATAAGAGTTAGAAACAGATGCCAGATTACTGGAAGACCCCATGGAGTATATAGAAAATTAAAAATATCAAGAATTGCACTAAGACAATTAGGTCTTGAAGGTAAAATTCCAGGTATGGTAAAATCAAGTTGGTAGAAAGGAAAATATGAGTTTAAGTGATCCAATTGGAGATATGTTAGCAAGATTAAAGAATTCTCAAATGAGAAATCATAAGAGGATAGAGCTTCCATCTTCAAAATTTAAGACCAAAATAGCTGAAATATTGAAGTCCGAGGGCTATATTATTGATTATGAGGTAAAATCTGAACAAAATAAAAGTAATCTTCATATAAGTTTAAAATATAATTCAGGAAATCCAGTAATAAGTTCAATAGAAAGAGTCTCAAAACCCGGTAGGAGAATTTTTTCAAGTGCAGACAGTCTTCCAAAGGTAAACAATGGACTAGGTATAGCAATAATATCAACTCCAAAAGGAGTTATGACTGATATTGATGCTAGAAAGCAAAAAGTAGGTGGCGAAATAATCTGTAAGGTTTTTTAATGTCGAAAATAGGTAAAATAAACATCTCAATCCCTGAAAAAGTAAAAGTTATTTTAAGTGGAAACATGATTAATATAGAAGGTCCACTAGGAAAAAAATCTCTAAATATAGATCTAGAAATTTTTGATCTTAATATAACTGAAGGAAAAGAAGTTTCTATAAAACCTAAAAAAAATACTCAGGATACAAAAAGACTTTGGGGAATGAATAGAAGTTTAATAAATAATGCTATTATTGGTGCTTCAACAGGATATGAAAAAATACTTGAATTATCAGGTGTTGGATATCGTGCAGCATTAAAAGGTAATGTTCTAAATCTTCAGTTAGGTTTTAGTCATGATATAAATTTTGATATCCCTGAAGGTGTGAAAATACAAGTAGAAAAGCAAATTATTTTAAAAATTACGGGTAATGACAAACAACAAGTGGGTATGGTGGCTTCTCAAATAAAGAGTTTAAGACCTCCAGAACCTTACAAAGGAAAAGGCATTAAAGAACAAGGACAATATGTACTAAGAAAAGAAGGTAAGAAAAAATAATGAATTTGTCAAAAATTGAAAGAAAAAAATTTAGAGTAAGAAATAAACTAAAAAAAGTTTCTTCAAAAGATCGTTTTAGGTTAAGTGTAAGTAGATCTAATAAAAATATAAGTGCACAGATAATTGACGATATTAAAAAAACTACAATTGCCTCAGCTTCATCTAACTCAAAAGAAATAAAACTTCAAAATAAAAATAAAAAAGAATTATCAGAATTGGTTGCTCAATTGCTGGTAAAAAAAGCAAAAGATCTTAATATTACTAAAATTTACTTTGATAGGGGTATTTATAAATATCATGGAAGAGTAAAAATATTGGCAGAAGAGCTTAGAAAAAATGGAATGGAATTTTAAATATGGAAAAAAACACTGAATTTGTAGAAAAATTAGTTCATATTAATAGGATAACCAAAGTTGTTAAAGGTGGAAGAAGATTTGGCTTTTCAGCTTTAGTTGTTGTTGGAAATCAAAATGGTAAAATTGGAGTTGCACATGCTAAGGCAAAACAAGTGCCAGATGCAATCAAAAAGGCTAATGAATTAGCACGAAGAAATCTTGTCCAAATACCTTTAAGAGAAGGACGTACAATACATCATGATATATTTGGCAAAGATGGAGCAGGCAAAATCAAACTTAGAGCAGCTCCAAAAGGTACAGGTATAATAGCGGGTGGTGCTGTTAGAGCTGTATGTGAAGTATTGGGAATTAAGGACATTGTTGCTAAATCTCTTGGAACAGCAAATCCGCACAATGTTATACGAGCATGTATGAAAGCGCTTGGCAAGCAAAATTCTCCAAAAAATATTTCTTTAATAAGAAACAAAAAAATTTCAGAAATTATTGAGAAAAGAGGATAATGAATATTTTAAACAATAGCACAAAAGTAAAAAGACCAAAAAAAAGACTAGGAAGAGGAATTGGTTCAGGTAAAGGCAAAACTTCTGGAAGAGGAGTAAAAGGTCAGAAATCAAGATCTGGTGTAGCTATAAAAAGTTTTGAGGGTGGACAAATGCCACTGTATAGAAGATTACCAAAACGAGGTTTTAATCCTATAAATAAAAAAAAAATTGCTAAAATTAATTTAGACCAGCTACAGGATTTTGTTGATAAAAAAAAAATTGATCCAACAAACCTTATAAATTTAGAAAGTTTAAAGAAAAAAAATATAATAAATAAATCATACCTTAGGTTCAAAGTGTTAGGCAATGGTAAACTTACCTCTAAAATTGATTTAGAAGTAGATTATTCATCAATCTCAGCTAAGGAAAAAATTGAGAATCTAGGTGGAATATTAAAAATTAAAAATCCTAAGTAAAATGAGTGAATCATCTCAAACAAATGACTTAAGAAACAGAATAATATTTACAGTTTTTATTTTAGCAATATACAGATTGGGAACCTTTGTTCCACTCCCAGGAATCGATCCTGAGCAACTCCAAGTTATGATGGATAGCAATCAAAAAGGATTATTGGGAATGTTTAATGTTTTTGCAGGTGGTGCTGTTAGCAGAATGGCTATATTTGCTTTAGGTATAATGCCTTATATTTCATCTTCGATCATCATACAGTTATTAACTGGTGTGACTGATTATTTCAAAAATCTTAAAGCTCAAGGTGAAATTGGTAGACAAAAAATTACTCAAATAACAAGATATGGAACTGTGTTGTTAGCAACCGTTCAAGGATATGGCTTGGCTGTCGGATTAGAGTCGTCTGCAGATTTAGTAATAAATCCAGGTGTATTTTTTAAAATTTCAACCGTAACAACAATTGTTGCAGGGACTATTTTTCTAATGTGGCTTGGAGAACAAATAACACAAAGAGGTATTGGTAACGGTATATCATTAATAATTTTTTCTGGAATTGTTGCTGAAATTCCAAGAGCATTAGTTACTACCTTTGAATTAGGTAGAACAGGGGCTATTTCAACACTAATGATAATTTTTATATTTATATTGTTAGTTGTAACAATTTTATTTATTGTTTTTATGGAAAGAGCCTTAAGAAAAATTCTTATAAATTATCCTAAAAGACAAATGGGCAATAAGATGTATGGTGGCGAGTCTTCACATTTACCACTCAAAATAAATTCTGCAGGTGTTATCCCAGCAATTTTTGCTTCAGCATTGTTATTATTGCCAGTTACATTTTCTAATTTCAATGTTTCACAAAGTGAAACTTTTTTAAATATCTCGTCATATTTTTCGCAAGGGCAACCGCTTTACATGATTTTATACGCATCAGGTATTATATTTTTTACCTTTTTTTATACGTCAATTACTTTTAATCCTACCGAGACGGCAGAAAATTTGAGAAAGTATGGTGGCTTTATTCCTGGAATAAGACCGGGTGAAAGCACAGCTATATATATAGATACAATTCTAACAAGATTAACAACTATCGGTGCATTATATTTAACACTTGTTTGTTTGATGCCAGAATTTTTAATTGCTAATTATCCAATACCATTTTACTTAGGTGGAGCTTCTGTATTAATAGTTGTTGTTGTTGCAATAGATACGGTTACGCAGGTTCAAACCAGACTTATGAGTTCTCAATACGAACAATTAATTAAGAAAACTAAATTTGGAAGATAAATTTAGTGAATGTTATAATATTTGGACCACCTGGAGCTGGAAAAGGAACCCAATCAAGCTACCTCGTTAAAAAATTTAATTTGCACCAAGTTTCTACCGGAGATCTTTTAAGAGAAGAAGTTAAAAATCAAACTCAAATTGGTAAAGATATTGAAAACATTATTTCAAAGGGAGATTTTGCAACTGATGAAATTGTTAATGAGCTGATTAAAAATATTGTTTTTGATCCAATAAAAAAAAATAAATTAATATTTGACGGTTATCCTAGATCATTAAGTCAGGCAGAAAACTTGGAAGTATTATTATCAAGTTCAAATCAAAAAATTGATTTTATTTTTTTTTTAGATGTAAAAAAAGAAACAATTATTAAAAGATTGGAAAAAAGAAAAATTTTAGAAAAAAGATCAGATGATACTATAATTACAATTTTAAAAAGATATGATACCTATATGGAAACAACCAAACCAGTATTGAATTTCTATTCAAAAAAACCTAATTTTTTTAAAATCAACGGAGATGTAAAAATAGCTGAAATATCAGGTAAAATTGAGCAAATTCTATCCGTTTAAGACATTGACTTTGAAAGAACTTCTTATATAAAAGGCTAAATTTTATCTCATTATTATGGCTCGTATAGCAGGTGTAAACATTCCACAAAATAAATTAGTTAGGATAGGTCTTACATATATTTTTGGTATCGGTGAGAAAAATTCAAAAGATATTTGTAAGTCATTAGATATACCAAGCACGAAAAGAGTTAATGAATTAACAGATGATGAAATTTTAAAAATTAGAGAATTTATTGATCAAAAATTTACAGTTGAAGGAGATCTACGTAGAGATACTTCTCTTAATATAAAACGACTAATAGATTTGGCTTCGTATCGTGGCTCTAGACACAGAAAAAAATTACCTGTCAGAGGTCAGAGAACTAGATGTAATGCCCGAACACGTAAAGGAAAAGCAATTGCTATTGCAGGTAAAAAATTAACTCCACTTAAAAAATAATATGCCAAAAGATAATACAGAGAATAAAGATCCAGTTAAAGAAGGTCAGTCAAAATCAAAAAAAAGCACATATTCAAAAAAGAAGAAAAATAAGAAAAATATTTTAAATGGAATTGCATACGTACAATCTACATTTAATAACACAATTGTTTCAATAGCTGATACAAATGGTAATGTAATATCATGGGCCTCGGCTGGTCAAAAAGGTTTTAAAGGGTCAAGAAAGTCAACACCTTATGCTGCTCAAGTTGCTGCAGATGCTGCAGCAGTAAAAGCTTTAGAAGTTGGTATGAAAATTTTGTCTGTAGAAGTTAAAGGCCCTGGATCAGGAAGAGAGACTGCATTAAGAGCTTTGCAAGCAAGAGGCTTTAAAATAATTTCAATAAAAGATACAACGCCAATGCCACATAATGGTTCAAGACCGCCAAAAAAAAGGAGAGTATAAATGGATACAACTGAGGTAAATATTAAAAATTGGAAATCACTAATTAAACCACCTAAGCTTGATATTAACTTGAGCGATGACAAATCTTATGCAAAGATAATAGCAGAACCCCTTGAAAAAGGTTATGGTTTAACATTAGGAAATTCATTAAGAAGAATACTACTATCATCTATAAGAGGCACGGCAGTAACAGCAATCCAAATTGATGGAGTATTACACGAATTTACATCAATTAAAGGTGTTAGGGAAGATGTGACTGATATTGTATTAAATGTTAAATCACTTGCTTTAAAAAGTAATTCAGAAACTACCAATAAACTTATTTTAGATGCAAAAGGACCTGGTGAAATTAAAGCTTCAAATATTACAACTTCTGCAGATATTGAAATATTAAACCCAGATTTAGTTATTTGTAATTTAGATGAAAATACAAATTTTCACATGGAAATGACAGTGAGTAATGGAAAGGGTTATGTTTCTGCAGATATGAACAAGCCTGAGGAACCACCGTTAGGTCTAATAGCAATAGATTCACTTTTTAGCCCGGTTAAAAAAGTTTCGTATTCAATAAGTACTGCAAGGGAAGGTAAAGCCTTAGATTATGATAAACTTACAATGGAAGTAGAGACAAATGGATCAATTTCTGCAGAAGATGCAGTGGCTTATTCAGCTAGAATATTCCAAGATCAACTTGGAATGTTTGTTAATTTTGATGAACCACAAGAGGTTATAGTAAGAGAGCAACCAACAGAACCTGAATTTAACAAAAATTTATTAAGAAAAGTAGATGAGCTGGAATTGTCAGTTAGATCGATGAATTGCCTTAAAAATGATAATATAATTTACATTGGTGATTTGGTTCAAAAATCTGAAGGTGAAATGTTGAGAACACCTAATTTTGGTAGAAAGTCTTTGAACGAGATTAAAGAAGTATTAACTGGAATGTCGCTTTATTTAGGAATGGAGATACCAAACTGGCCTCCAGACAATATTGCTGAATTATCAAAAAAACTTGAGGAAGCTATATAATGAGACATAAAATGGGCTATAAAAAGCTCAATAGAACTTCAGAGCATAGAAAAGCATTAATAAAGAATATGCTTAACTCTCTTGTTAAATATGAGCAAATCACAACAACTCTACCCAAGGCAAAAGTTTTAAAACCACAGGCAGACAAATTAATAACTTTAGGCAAAAAAGATAGCTTGCAGAATTTACGAAGGATAATCTCAAAGCTTCAAGATGAAGGATCTGCAAGTAAAGTTCGAAAAACTTTATCTAAAAGGTATGAAAATAGAAAAGGTGGATACACAAGAATAATAAAAGCAGGTTTTAGATATGGAGATAATGCTCCTATGGCAGTTGTTGAATTTGTAGACCGTGATGTTGAGGCAAAAAGAGTAGATAAAAAGAAAGCAGAAAAGATTAAAGAAGCAGAAAAAAAAGCAGATACACCAAAAGAAGCAACAGCTTAATCCAATAATTTATGAAAAAGTCTATCAACGTAGATAATACGTTTTCTGGAATGCGTATTGATAGATTTTTGAGAAAATACTTTGTATCAATTCCTCAAAGTTTGATCGAAAGAAGTTTAAGAAACGGTAAAATTAAACTTAATAATAGAAAAACAAAAAGTTCAACTAAAGTTAAAAACAACGATCTTATTGAATTATTCAATTTTAATATAAAAAAAAGCGTTATTGTTAAAAAAGAAAAGTTCAAACCCTCAAATTTAATAATAAAAGAAAATGAAGATTTTATTATTGAAAATAATGATAATTTTATAGTTCTTAATAAGCAGGCAGGTATATCAGTTCAAGGTGGAACAAAGTCAAAAAAAAACCTTATAGATATTTTTTCTAATAGTGAAATATTTAAAGATGATAAACCTTATTCAGTTCATAGATTGGACAAAGAAACTTCTGGTGTTTTTTTGATTGCCAAAAATAGACCTACAGCACAACTTCTTACATCTCTTTTCAGATTAAGAAAAATTTATAAGACCTACATAGCAATATGCCATGGTGAGATAAATATAAATGAAAAAGGTATTCTAAAAAATAATCTTACTAGATACGATGAAAGAAGAAAAATTATTGAAAATGCTGAAACTCACTATGAAATTTTAGATAAAAATACAAATTCTACGTTTATTCAACTAAAACCCATTACTGGAAGGAAACATCAATTGAGAAAACAATTGTTTGATATTGGACATTCCATAATTGGTGATAAAAAATACAATTCTTTAAGTGAACAAAAAAATAATAAAAATCTTATGCTTCATTCATATGAGATAAAATTCAAGTTAAAAGAAAAAAAATATACATTTAGAGCAACACCGCCTAATTATTTTAGAAATATGTTAAAATCAAAAAGACTTAATTTTTAATTTCATTCAAAAAATTTTTAATAAGTATATCGGATATATTGTTGTATTTTTGGTTTTTAATTTGCATTAAATTAGTAACTGATCTTTCCTTAATTCCACAAGGTATTATTTTTTTATAAACATCCAAATTATTAGAAATATTTATTGCAAAACCGTGAAATGCAATCCATTTCTTTACTTTAATACCAATTGCTGCAACTTTTTCTGAATGTGTACTGTTATTTAAGTTTCTATTATACCAAATACCTATATTCTCTCTATCAGCGTATGTGTTAATTTTAAATTCTTTTAAGGTTTTAATTATCGTATTTTCTACTGATGTAATAAGTTTTCTAATATTTCTTCCACGTTGATTTAAATCAATTACAAAATAAAAAATTAGTTGACCAGGGCCATGGTATGTTATTTTTCCACCTCTATTAGTTTTGATTAATTTTATTGATTTATCAATTATTTCGCTTTCTTTATAACCAGTCCCTCCTGTAAAAACTTTTTTATGCTCAAGAATCCATATTAGCTCTTTACTCTTTTTTAAATGAATTTCTTCCAATCTTTTTTCCAATAAATTAATGGCATTTTCATATTTTATTGGTTTTATTGACTTTTTAATCTCTATATTCATTATAAAATTGTAATATTTATATTTTGTATTAATAGTCCCAACTAAATTATAGATAAATTTTATGACTTTAGTAAAAAAAATTAAAGATAAAAAAGTTAACTTTGAATTTAATAAAGAATTCATCAAGGTTGTAACTGACAAGATATCATCTAATGATGCTGAATTTATTACTAATTCATTTAATGATATGCACCCAGCGGATGCAGCTGATATAATTGAGCATTTAAGTGAAAACGATAGAGAGAATTTAATTAAATTAAATAATTTTAAAGTTGATCCTGAAGTTTTTGTAGAGCTAAATGAGTCTATACAATCTGAATTAATTAATTATTTATCCTCTGAGTCTATTGTTAATATATTAAAAAATCTAGAATCTGACGATGCAATTAAAATACTAGAAAACGTTGATGAAAAAGATAAGAATATAATTTTAGGATCTCTTCCCCCAAAGGATAGGTTTGCTCTATTAGAAAGTTTAAGCTACCCGGAAGACTCAGCTGCAAGAATTATGCAAAGAGAATTTACTGCCATTCCAAGCAATTGGTCAGTTGGTCAGACTATAGACTATTTAAGAGAGAATAAAGATTTACCTGATGAGTTTCTAGAAATCTTTATTGTTGATGAAAACTTTAAACCTATTGGAACGGTGCCATCTTCAAAAGTACTAAGAACTTCAAGAGAAGCAAAAATGATGTCAATAATGTCTGAATCTCAACTTTTAATACCTGTTGATATGGATAAAGAGGAAGTTGGAAATTTATTTGAAAATTATAATTTAAGCTCTGCTGCAGTCACCGATAAAAATGATAAATTGGTGGGCATGATAGCTTACGATGATGTATTAACTGTACTTAAAGAAGAAGCTGAAGAGGATGCTTTAAGATTAGCTGGTGTTGGAGACGAGGAAATAACTGATGGTGTTTTCACAAAGACTAAAAGAAGGTTTAACTGGCTTTTATTAAATTTATTTACTGCTTTCTTGGCTACTTATTGCATAAGCTTATTTGGAGCAACTATTGAACAGATGGTTGTGTTGGCTTTTTTAATGCCAATAGTAGCTTCAATGGGTGGAAATGCTGGCATGCAAACTCTTGCCGTAACCGTAAGATCATTAGCTACACAAGATTTAACTAAGAACAACTTTACTAGCAATATTATAAAAGAATTTAATATAGGTGTTTTAAATGGAATTATTTTTGCAATAATAAGTTCATTAATTGTTTATTTCTGGTTTAATGACATGCAGCTTGCTTTAATAATCTCAATTTCAATGGTGTTAACCATGATAGTTGCTGGACTTTTTGGTATATTGATACCAGTAACTCTAAAAAAAATGAATATAGATCCTGCTATATCCTCAAGTGTTTTTGTTACTACAATTACGGATGTAATTGGTTTTGTATCATTTTTAGGTGTTGGTGCTTATTTTTTATAATTAAAAGTTATCAATTAATCTAACTTTATTGATGTTGTAAGCTATAAATAATCTAAATTTATTTTTAAAATTATTAATTTTAAGATTTTTTTCATCTCTAAATTCTAAATAATCAATTTTAATATTATATTTTGTCTCCAACAAAATTTTATAATTAGGTAAATCTAGAGCTGTTTTTGATGGTTGTAATTTAGATTTACGCTTTAAATTACGAAGAATTAATGCGATTTCTGATGCTTTTTTTAAGTATTTTTTATTTAATAATTTGTTTCGAGTAGATAGCGCAACATTATTTTTAATTCTTATGGTAGGACATGAATTAATTCGTACCCTAAACTTTTTTGAAAGAAATTTTTTTATTAGATACAGTTGTTGATAATCCTTTTCTCCCATATACAAATCTTTTGATTTGATAATACTCATTAATCTATTCATAACATTAAGAACACCTTCAAAATGACCATTTCTAGATTTTGCACATAATATCTTGTCATTTTTTTTTAAATTAAATTTCTTGGATTTAAATCTATAAACATCTTTGACACTCGGTTTGAACAAATAATCAACATTTAATTTTTTTAATATTGCAATATCTTTCTTTATATTTCTGGGATATTTTTTAAAATCGTTCTTTTTATTAAATTGAGTAGGATTTATGAAAATACTAACAATTGTCTTACTTTTTTTCTTTTGTGAAGCTTTTATTAAAGATACATGACCAGCATGTATCCCGCCCATCGTTGGGACAAATCCAATATTTTTATAGTTTTTAATCTCTTTATTTAAATCAAAAATACTTGTAATTATTTTCATATTATAAATATATATTTATAAATAAGTTATCTTTATGATTAAACAAGCCATTATTCCACTAGCAGGACTAGGTACAAGACTTTTGCCTTTAACTAGTGTTTTCGCTAAAGAGCTATTACCAATTAATGGTAAACCTGGTATAGAATATATTCTTGATGAGTGCATAGATGCTGGTGTTACTGAAATAATTTTCATTATCTCTAAGAAAAAAGAAATAATAAAGAAATATTTTTATAATGATAATTTTTACAAATCAATAATTAAAAAAAAAAAAGACCCACGGATAATTAATGAATATAAAAAAATTTTAAAATATAAAAAAAAAATTAAATTTGTATATCAAAACAAACCTTTAGGTACTGGTGATGCGGTCTTAAAAACTAAAAAATTTATTAAAAATAGATATTTCTTAATGTTACTTCCAGATGATTTAATTATGAAGAAGAATTGCTCAAAAGATATGATCAAATTACATAAGAAATATAAAGCATCAGTCATGGCTAGTATGACTGTAAAGAAAAATAATGTAAATCGTTGGGGTATATACTCGATATCCAAAAAAATTGATAAAAAAAATTTTATAATATCAGATGTTATTGAAAAACCGAATACTAGAGAAGCACCTTCTAACAATGCTGTTATTGGAAGATATATATTGAGCAAAGATATATTTAAAATTCTTAAAAAACAAAAAAAGGGAAAAGGTGGTGAGATACATATTACTGACTCAATTAGAACAATGATTAATAATAAATTTCTATTTGTGGGACACAAATTTTCAGGTAAATATTTAGATTGTGGATCAATGGATGGATATATTAAATCAACATTAGAGATTGCTAAATTATGAAAATTTGTATTATAGGCTCAGGTTATGTTGGATTAGTCAGTGGAGCATGTTTTTCTGAGTTAGGAAATAACGTAATTTGTGTAGATATTAATCAACAAAAGATTGAAAACCTAAAAAGAGGAATAATACCAATTTACGAACCTGGGTTAGAAGAATTAATTAAAAGAAATGTAAAACAAAATAGGCTTCAGTTTACTACAAATTTATCTATAGCAGTTCAAAAGTCTGATATTGTTTTCATTTGTGTGGGCACACCCACAAACAAGAAAACTTACAATGCTGACTTAAATTACGTCTTTCAAGTTGTAAATGATATTAAAAAAAACTTAAACAAATATAAAATAATTATAACGAAATCAACAGTACCCATCACTACAGGTGATAAAATTGAAAATTTATTAAATACAAAAAATAATAAAAACAAGTTCGATGTAGTATCAAACCCTGAATTCCTAAGAGAAGGTGAGGCAATAAGAGATTTTATGTTTCCTGATAGAGTTGTAATTGGTACTAACAGCAAAAAAGCAAACAATATTTTAAAAAATTTGTATTTTCCATTAATAAAGAAAACTAATCGATATTTTCATACCTCAAGAAGAGCAGCAGAGTTAATAAAATATGCTGCTAACGCTTTTTTGGCTACTAAAATCACATACATAAATGAAATCGCAAATTTATGTGAAAAGCTTAAAGTAAATGTTAATGATATTTCTCTTGGAATTGGATTAGATGATAGAATTGGATCAAGATTTTTAAGAGCTGGTCCTGGTTACGGTGGCTCATGTTTTCCAAAAGATACACGGGCTCTACTGTCAATTTCAAAAAAACTAAAAACAGATCTATCAATTGTTAAATCAACTGTAAAATCTAATGACTCTAGGTATAAATACTTATTGAATAGAATTAGGGAAATATTAAAAAATAAATTTAAAGGTAAGAAAATTACCTTTTTAGGCGTCACTTTTAAAGCTGGCACAGATGATATGAGAGAGGCTTCTTCATTAAAACTTATTCCTTACCTAAATAAAAAAGGTTCTAAAATAACCTATTATGATCCAACTGGAATAAAATCAGAATTCAATAAAAAAAAAATAATTTACTTTAATAATATACAAAGTGCTTGTAAGAATAGTGATCTGATAATTATCCATACAGAGTGGAATGAGTTTAAACAGTTAAATTTCAAAAAAATAAATAAAAAAAAAAAATTCAAAATATTTGATATTAGGAATTTGTATTCACCAGTAAAAATGAAAAACAATAATATTGAATATTATAGTATTGGTAGATAGTTAATTAATTTCAAATATAGCATCAACCTCAACTGCAACACCAAGTGGCAAACTATTAGTGCTTACAGCAGCTCTTGTATGACTGCCTTTGTCACCAAAAACTTTTTTAATCAAATCAGATGCTCCGTTAATCACTTTTGGTTGCTCAATAAAATCATCTGTTGAATTAACAAAGCCTGTTAATTTAATGCAAGATTTAATTTTAGATAAATCGTCTGAACATGCTTTTTTAGCCTGAGCAATTATATTTAATGCACATCTTTCTGCTGCCATGTAAGCTTGCTCTGTATTTAAGTCTTTTCCAACTTTTCCTTTAATCAATTGACCTTCAGCATTGATCGATATTTGTCCAGAAATATAAAGCAAATTTCCAGAAATTTTTGAAGCAACATATGAACCAACTGGATCAGTTGCTTTTGGTAGAACTAAACCCATTTCTTTTAATTTTGCATCAATAGACATTTTACTTATTTACCTTTCTTTTTCTTTTTATTCTTATCGTACTCTTTTCTCTTCTCAATTAAAATAAGAGCTTCCTCCATTGTTAATTCAATTGGGTCTTTTTCTTCAGGTATAGTGGCGTTTAGTGATTTATATTTTATATAAGGCCCATATTGACCTTTCATGACCCTTACTGGTTTTTTGTCTTCGGGGTGTTCACCAAGATCTTTAATCAAAGATGATGAAATTCTTCCAGGTTTTGCCTCAGCAATCAGAGTTACAGCTCTATTAAGGCCAATACTAAATATTTCTTCAACATTTTCTAAACGTGCCGATTTATTTTCACACTTTAGATATGGTCCAAATCGACCAACATTTACTGTAATATCTTTATCATTGTCAGGGTTCTTGCCTAAACTAATTGGAAGTGAGCATAAATACTTAGCTCTTTCTATATCTATACTCTTGATATCAATTCCTTTCGGTATAGATACATTTTTCATATTATTATCTTCTTTTTTTAATTTTTTCTTTTTCTTTTTAGTTTCTACAACATCATCAAATTCTTTTTCATATTGAAGATAGGGACCAAATCTTCCATTTTTTAAATATATGTCTTTACCTAAATCATTTTGACCAATTAATTTTGGTTCTGCTAAAGTCAGTTGCTGTGCTGCTTTAGATTTTGAAAGAGGTCTTGTAAATTTACAGTCTGGATAATTTGAGCAACCTATAAAAGCACCTCCTCTAAAACTATTTTTTAAACTTAATTGGCCACTATCACAAAGTTTACATTTTCTATTTATGTTTCCATCTTTATCGACTTCAAAAATTAATGAGCCCAAGCTTTCGTTAAGCATATCCAAGACTTCTCTTGTTCGTTTTTCTTTAACATCTGTTACATTTAAATTAAAATCTTTCCAAAATTCTTCTAAGACTTTAATCCAATTTTCTTTACCAGTTGTTATATCATCTAATTGATCTTCTAATTTTGCAGTAAAATCATAATCAACATATTTTGAAAATAATTTTTCAAGAAAAGCGGAGAGTAATTTACCTCTATCTGTTGGAAAAAATCTTTTATTTTCTATATCTGCATAGCCTCTGTTTGAGATAACTGATATTATACTAGCGTATGTTGAAGGTCTTCCAATTCCTAATTCTTCCAATTTTTTAACAAGACTTGCTTCTGAATACCTTGGCGGTGGTTGCGTGAAATGTTGTTCATCTGCATGGTCTTTAAACTCTACATTACCTTTATCAACATTTGGCAATATATGTTCTTCATCTTTATTTTCATCTAATCTTGAAACCTTTAAAAAACCATCAAATTTTAAAGTTGAGCCGCTTGTTTTACATATATTTTTATTATCCTCTGATACAATTGTTATAGTTTTTCTATCAAACTTTGCTGACTCCATTTGTGAGGATAATGATCTTGACCATATTAAATTGTAAAGTTTGTATTGATCTGTACTTAAATATTTTTTCATTTCTTCAGGGACACGTGTGATTTCTGTTGGTCTAATAGCTTCATGTGCTTCTTGTGCATTTTTTGCTTTTTTACCTGAATAATTTAAAGGTGAGGGTGGTAAATAATTTTCACCATAATTCTGAGTAATGAAATCTCTAAAAGTAGTTACAGCTTCCTTAGAAATATTTGTTCCATCTGTACGCATATAAGTAATTAATCCAACAGTTTCTCCATCAATATCAATACCTTGATATAATCTTTGAGCGATTTGCATTGTCCTAGATGCTCCAAAACCTAGTTTACTAGATGATGTTTGTTGTAAAGTAGAAGTAGTAAAAGGACCTGACGGGTTTCTTGTGTAAATTTTAGAGGTTATATCTGTAATATTATATTTTTTATTTTTGATTAAGTCTAAAGCGTTATTAATATCAACTTTATTTTTAAATGAGAATTTTTCAATCTTTTTACCATTTAATTGAGTAATAGATGTTTTTATATTTAAATTTTCCTTTGTTAAGAAATTTAAATTAAGTGTCCAAAATTCTTCTGGTTTAAAAATTTCTATTTCATGTTCTCTTTCAGTCAACAATCTAAGAGCTACTGATTGCACTCTTCCTGCTGATTTAGATCCTGGTAATTTTGTCCACAGAATTGGTGATATATTAAAACCAACTAAATAGTCTAGCGCTCTTCTTGCCATGTACGCATCTACAAGTTCATTTTCTATATTTCTTGGATTGTCTATTCCGTTTGTTACAGCTTTTTTTGTTATTTCATTAAAAACTACACGTTCTATTTTTTTATCTTTAAGAAGTTTTTTTTCATTTAAAAACTCTTTGACATGCCAAGCGATTGCTTCACCTTCACGATCTGGGTCAGTAGCTAAAATAATCTTTTCTGAGTTTTTGGCTGTATCAGTAATTTCTTTTAAATATTTTTTTGAGAAACTATCTACTTCCCAAATCATTTTAAAAGAATTTTCTGGATCAACAGAACCATTTTTTGATGGTAGGTCTCTAATATGACCATAACTTGCTAACACCGTGTAATTTGTACCTAGATATTTATTTATAGTTTTGGCTTTTGCAGGACTTTCAACAATTACAAGATTCATAATTAGTCAAACTACTTATAACTATTAATCTGTCAAATTAATAAATTTTACTCTTGCTTTCTTCTTTGTTTATTAATCTTTTTATATTTTCTCGATGTGTATAAAAAATTAAAACAAAAATAATAATGAAAAAAATTATATTACCTTGATCAATGATTAGCAGGTAGATTGGTATTGAAATTGAAGCAAACAATGAGGATAGAGACGAATATTTTGATATCAAAAAAGTTAAAATCCAAACTGCACCAAAAACTAATGCATAAAAAATATTTATTGAAATCAAAATCCCAACAAGAGTTGCAACACCTTTGCCGCCTTTAAATTTTAGCCAAATAGGGAATAAATGTCCTAAAAATGCACAAAGAGCTGATATATAAACTAGATTAGGATAATTGAGCTTTATAAAGATAACAGGCACAACAGCTTTTGCTATATCCAAAACAAGTGTTAAATAACCCAATGATTTATTGCCAGTTCTTAAAACATTTGTGGCGCCAATATTACCTGATCCTACATTTCTAATATCTTTTTTTAGCAAAATTTTTGTGAATAGATATCCAAAAGGAATAGAGCCAAATAGATAAGATACCAAAGCTGTTATTATATAATCCATTATTCAGATTTAAATAATTCTTCACCATTAACAAAGGTACTTATTACTTTACCTTGAAGTTTTTTGTCTTCAATAGGGGTATTTTTGGATTTTGATATCAATTTCTCTTTTCTAACTACCCAAGGTTTATTTATATCTACAATACAAAAATCTGCATCATTTCCTGTCGATAAGTTACCTTTATTTATTTTAAGTATTTCTGCTGGTTTTGATGTTAAAGCTTTTATTATAGTTTCCAACTCTACAGATCCATTGTGATATAATTCTAAGCTCAATGGTAATAAAGTTTCAATTCCAGATGCACCAGTTTCTGCTTGAGCAAAAGTTAATCTTTTATTTTCCTCATCTTCTGGTTTATGATCTGAAACAATAACATCAATTGTTTCATCATTTAATCCTTGAACTAAAGCGTTTCTATCAGTTTCTGTTCTTAAAGGAGGCGATAATTTTAAAAAAGTTTTGAAATCACCAATGTCATTTTCATTTAATGATAAATTGTTTATCGAAACACCACAACTGAAGTTTACTTTATTTTTTCTTTCTCTGATTATATCTACTGAGTTTGCAGATGAGATCTGAGAAATATGATACCTACAACTATTATATTCTAACAATGTTAAGTCTCTTTCTATAATTAACAATTCAGCACTTATTGGAATTCCTTGGAGACCAAGTTTTGTTGCTATGATGCCATCATTAATCATTCCATCTTTTGATAATTCTGCATCTTCTGCATGTTGTATAATTAAGGATTTTAAATCTGATGCTGAATTCATAATCCTATTCATAATTCTAGGATTTTGAATTGTTTTTACTCCATCCGTGAAACCAATTATTCCCTTACTTTGTAATAAGCCAAATTCAGTCATATTTTCTCCCTCAGCTTTTACTGTTAATGCAGCTGTTGGATAAATATTAATTTTTGATTTATCTCTTCCTCTTCTTTTAAGAAAATCAACTATTGAGACATTATCAATTACTGGGTTAGTATTAGGCATTGTAACAACTGATGTTACACCACCTGATAAAGCAGCTTCACTAAGGGTTCTAAAATTCTCCTTATATTCATATCCTGGTTCTCCAACAAAAACTCGCATATCTACAATGCCTGGAAATATGTATTTTCCATTTAAATCTATTACTTTTTCTCTAGATGGAATGTTATTGGTATTTACTTTTTTTCCGATAGCTTCAATTTTTCCATTTTCTCCAACTATTATTCCTCCAATTTCATTCAAGGAATTATGAGGGTCAATTATATTTGCATTTATAAAGTATTTTTTTTTCATTTATTCACAAAAAATCTTTAAGCAGGCCATCCTTATTGCTACGCCTAATTCAACTTGTTCTTTTATTACACTTTTGTTTATATCGTCTGCTAAGTTTGTATCAATTTCAATTCCTCTATTCATTGGTCCTGGATGCATTATTAAAGCATCCTCTTTAGCATATTGAATTTTATCAGGTGTTAAGCCATAATATTCATAGTATTCTCTGTTGGATGATAGAAACGAGCTTGTCATTCTTTCATTCTGCAATCTTAACATCATTACTATGTCGCAATCTTTAACTCCTTTTTTCATATCAGAAAAAATATTTACACCAAATTTTTCAATTTCTTTTGGCATTAAATTTGTAGGGGCCACGATATTCACTTCTGCACCCAACATGTTTAAAAGATAAATATTTGATCTTGCTACTCTTGAATGTAGTATATCTCCGCATATTGCAATTTTAAGACCTTCAATTTTTTTTCTTCTATTTTTAATTGTTAAAGCATCTAATAATGCTTGTGTTGGATGTTCTCGTCTACCATCACCTGCATTTAGTACTGCACAATTGACTTTTTGAGACAGAAGGTTACAAGCACCTGAATCTTGATGTCTTATTACAATAATATCCGGGTGCATTGCATTTAGGGTCATTGCTGTATCAATTAACGTTTCACCTTTTTTGATAGCAGAATTGGTAATATTCATTGACATTACATCTGCACCTAATCTTTTTCCTGCTAATTCGAACGAGCTCTGTGTCCTTGTTGATGGTTCAAAAAATAAGTTTATTTGAGTTTTCCCTTTTAAAATATCAATTTTTTTATTTTTGCTTTTATTTAATTCTATGAATTTAGAGGCTTCATTCAGGATAGTTGTAACATCACTAACAGATAAGTCCTGGATACCTAATAAATGTTTTTGAGATATTTTAATAGCTTTTTTGGATTTAGTTGCCATTAAAATTAACTCTATAACTATATAGTATTAACTATGCAACCATTAATTTTGAATAAAGTCTAAAGCACCTTGTAAAATAAAAGCTGCCGCAAACTTATCAATATCTTTCTCTCTTTTACTGACATTTATATCTAATTCACTTGATAAATTGAAAGCACCAACAGTAGATAATCTTTCATCCCACAAAGACACAGGAATATCAATTTTATTCGAAATATTGATTGCTATATCTTTTGCTGATTGTGAAGATTTTCCGTAAGTACCATCCATATTTATTGGATTGCCTATAATAATTCCTTTGATGTCATATTCTGCAATAATACTTTCTAGTGCATCAATTAATTTACCTTGTTTTGATTTATCTAATGTTTGAAGGGGAGTAGCAACTTTTTGATTATAATCACTTATAGCAATCCCAATCCTTTTTGTGCCTAAATCTATGCCCAATAATCTTGAACCACTTGATAATTTGTTTTTGAATTCATTAATTGTGATCATATTGTATATTTTTAACTTAAGTGGTAGTTTGCGACATTATTTTTTACCATATGACGATAGATCTTAAAACTGTAAAACACATATCAAAATTAGCAAGGATCTCACTTGAAGAGAAAAAAGCTGAAAAATTGGCAGATGATATGAATTCTATATTTGAATTTATTGAAAAATTAAACGAGCTAAAAACTGAGAATGTTGAACCATTAACCTCTATAGCTGAAACAACTTTGAGATTCAGAGAAGATAAAATAACTAGCGACAATATAAGAGAAAAGATTCTTAGAAATTCTCCTGAAAAAAATGATGATTTTTTTGTTGTTCCGAAAGTAGTTGAATAATGACAGATATAACATCTTTAAGCCTTTTTGAATTAATTAAAAATATAAAAGAAAAGAAAATATCTTCAAATGAAGCCACAAAATCTTTTGTTGATAGATCTGAAAAGTCAAAAAAACTAAATGCATATGTAACTGAAAATTTTGAAAATTGTCTTAAACTTTCAAAAGAGTTTGATAACAAACCAAATTATGATTTAAAACTTCCAGGTATTCCAATTGCTGTAAAAGATCTATTTTGCACAAATGAAGTAAGAACAACAGCTGGAAGCAATATCTTAAATAATTTTGTTCCCAGCTATGAATCTACTATAACACAAAATATATGGAATGAAGGTGGTATTTTGCTCGGCAAACTTAATTGTGATGAATTTGCAATGGGGTCATCTAATGAAACAAGTTTTTTTGGCAATGTTCAAAACCCAATTGCAAAAGATTTAGTTCCAGGTGGATCATCAGGTGGTTCTTCATCGGCTTTAGCAGCTAATTTAACACCTGTAACAATAGGAACTGACACTGGTGGATCTATTAGGCAGCCAGCTTCCTTTACTGGAACTGTTGGTCTAAAACCCACTTATGGAAGCTGTTCAAGATATGGAATTGTTGCCTTTGCATCATCTCTTGATCAAGCAGGTCCGATGAGCAAAAACGTTAAAGATAGCTCTATTCTTTTAGAGGTGATCTCCTCATTTGATAAGAAAGACTCAACTTCAATAGATTTTAAAAGAAATAATTATTCATCAGAACTAACTAGAAATATCAAAGGTATAAAAATTGGAATCCCAAAAGAATACAGAGTTGATGGGATGCCAGACGAAATTGAGAATCTTTGGAAAAAGGGGATTGAATATGCAAAAGATTGTGGTGCTGAAATAATTGATATTTCTTTACCTCACACAAGTTATGCTTTGCCTACTTATTATATTGTAGCGCCAGCTGAAGCATCATCTAATTTAGCAAGATATGATGGTGTTAAATATGGTTTAAGATCTTCTGGGGAAAGTTTAATTGATATGTATGAAAAAACTAGATCAGAAGGTTTTGGTGAAGAAGTAAAGAGAAGGATAATGATAGGCACCTATGTTTTGTCTTCTGGATATTATGATGCTTACTATCTCAAAGCCCAAAAAGTAAGGCAGTTAATTAAAAAAGATTTTGATGAAGCTTATAATAAAGTTGATGCTATTTTAACTCCTTCAACGCCTAGTTCAGCATTTAAAATAGGAGAAAAATCTAATGATCCAGTTTCAATGTATTTAAATGATATATTTACTGTTCCAGTAAACCTTGCAGGTTTACCTGGAATTTCAATACCAGCAGGTAGGGATAAAAATAATTATCCATTAGGTTTACAAATAATAGGTAAACCTTTTGATGAACAAACAGTTTTAAATATTGCTTATTCAATGGAGGAAAAAATCAATTATAAAAATAATATAAGTGATTGGTGGATGGAATAATGTCTAAAAATAATTCGGAATATTTAATAGAAAGAAATGATAATATTTATGAAGTTGTTATAGGACTTGAAGTTCATGCTCAAGTAACATCAAATTCAAAACTTTTTTCATCTTCTTCTACAAAATTTGGTGCTGAACCTAACACTCAAGTAAGTTTAGTTGATGCAGCATTTCCAGGAATGCTTCCAGTAATTAATGAATATTGTATTAAACAAGCTATAAAAACTGGTATTGGTTTAAAAGCTAAGATCAATAATAAGTCTGTTTTCGATAGAAAGAATTATTTTTATGCTGATTTACCTCAGGGGTATCAAATTTCACAATATAAATACCCAATTGTGGGTGAGGGTAATGTTATTTTGGATATGCCTGAAGGTCAAAAACAAGTTGGAATAGAAAGATTACATTTAGAGCAAGATGCAGGAAAAAGTATTCATGATGTTGATCCGAGTAATACATTAGTTGATCTTAATAGATCGGGTGTAGCTCTAATGGAAATTGTTAGCAAACCTGATCTAAGATCACCAGATGAAGTGAATGCTTATATAAAAAAACTAAGATCAATTATGAGATATTTAGGTACTTGCGATGGGAATATGCAAGAGGGGTCATTGAGAGCTGATGTTAATGTGTCGGTAAGAATAAAAGGCTCAACAGATTTAGGAACAAGATGTGAAATAAAAAATGTCAATTCTATAAAGTTCATGCAAATGGCAATTATTTATGAAGCAAATAGACAAGTTGATTTAATAGAAGAAGGTGAAGAAATAGATCAAGAAACAAGACTTTTTGATACAAAAAAAAATGAAACAAGGTCAATGAGGTCAAAAGAAGATGCTCATGATTATAGATACTTTCCAGATCCAGATTTACTTCCACTAGAAATTACAGATGAATTTATTGATCAATTAAAATCTGAAATCCCTGAATTACCAGATGACAAAAAGAAAAGGTTTATTGATGAGTTTAAAATTTCTCCTTATGAAGCAACTATATTAGTCTCTGATATTGATACAGCTAAATATTTTGAAGAAGTTGTTGCTAAAATGGGAAAAAATCGTGATATGAAATTAGCTGTAAATTGGATTACAGGAGAATTATTTGCTGTTTTAAATAATAAAAATATTGAAATTGCCCATAGTCCAATAAGTGCAAAAAATTTAGCAAAATTGATTAATTTAATTAAAAACGGAACTATTTCAGGCAAAATTGCTAAGACAATATTTGAATTAATGATGGATGGTGACATAGACCCTCAAATAATTGTTGAGGAAAAAGGGTTAAAGCAACAAAGTGATCCAAAAGCACTAGAGGCATTAATTGATAAAATAATCAATGATAACAGAGAAAAGGCCATTGAATATAAACAAGGAAAAGAAAAGCTATTCGGTTTTTTTGTTGGGCAAGCAATGAAAGCTTCTGGTGGAAAAGCTAACCCTCAATTAATTAATGAAATATTAAAGAGGAAACTTTAATTTTAACGAAACCTATAGTCATTATATAGTTAAAATAAATGGGTAAGAACATTGAAATTTCTGAAAAAATTGAAAAATATATTAATAATTTTAGTTTTAAACTAAGCCCAGTTCAAAAAGAAATCATAGATTATAATAACACACTTGGAAATGAAAAGAGAATGCAAGTAGCGATATCTCAATGTCATTTTCTCCATTTAATAATAAAAATATCTAATATAAAAAATGTGCTTGAGATTGGAACTTTTACTGGTTTAAGTGCACTTTCTATTGCTCTAGCACTACCAGAGGATGGAAAACTTACTGCACTTGATAAAGACAAAGAGACAAGCAAGATTGCACTAAGTTTTTTTAAGAAAGCTAAACAAGATAAAAAAATTCAAACGATTGTAAAACCTGCACTAGATAGTTTAGAAGAATTAAAAAACCAAAAATATGATATGGTTTTTATTGATGCAGATAAGCTCAACTATAAAGAATATTATGAAAAATCAATTAAAATGATTAATAAAGGTGGTTTAATCATCATTGATAATGTTTTATGGCATGGTGAAGTCGTAGATGCTGAAAAAATGGATAAATTTACATTAAATATAAGAGAATTAAATGAGTATGTTTCTAGTGATGAAAGGGTAGAACAAATAATTATCCCATTGGGAGATGGAATGACTGTTTGTAGAGTTTTATAATGTTTAATATTTTTGGTTTTTATAAATTTAAAAAAATTAATAATCTAAAAAAATTAAAAAAAAAGTTAGAGAATAATCTAAAAGATTATGGAATTAGTGGAACAATAATTATTTCATCAGAGGGTGTAAATGGAACAATTTCAGCCAAAAATAATAACCTTTTAAAATTTAATAAACTTTTAAAAAAAATATTATCTATTAAAAAATATAATTCAGAAAATAATTCTAATAGTAAATTTAATCCATTTCATAAACCAAAAGTTAAAATTAAAAAGGAAGTTGTTCCAATGGGTTTTAAAGTTAGAAACTACAAATACCCCAAGAACAACCTTAATCCAAGAGAATGGAATAAAATAATTAAAAAAAACGACACGGTTTTGATAGATGCACGGAAATCTTTTGAGTATGATGTGGGAACTTTTAAAAAATCTTTAAATCCAAATGTAGAAAACTTTCGTCAATTTCCTAAATATTTAAATCAATTTAGAAAAAGTGAAAATATAGCAATGTTTTGCACAGGTGGTATCAGATGCGAAAAAGCAAATATTTATTTGAAAAAAAAAGGTTTTAAAAATGTATATGTTTTAAAAGGTGGAATTATTAATTATCTGAATAATATTGATAAAAAAAATAGTCAATGGAGTGGTGAATGTTTTGTTTTTGACAATAGAGTTTCAATAAAACATGGTTTAAAGCAGGGCAGTTATTCAGTTTGTAGTGGATGCAGAAAACCTCTTTCTGTTAAAGAAAAAAAATCTTCTAAATATTTGGAAGGTATTCATTGTCCAAAATGTCACGATCACTTAACAGATGATCAAAAATCAAGATTTGCAATGAGACAAAAACAAATAATACTTGCAAAAAAAACTAGCAAGAGACATATCTTTAAAAAAGAATATTAATTAAATTATAACTTTATGGATTTGCTAAAAGAAAATATACCTTTACTTGTTAGAAAACTCGCAATACCAGCAAGTGTAGGTACACTTTTTCAAACCTTATACAATATTGTTGATACTTTTTATTCAGGATTAATCTCACCAGAAGCACTTTCGGCTCTCAGTAAATCATTTCCAATCTATTTTATAATTGTAGCAACATCTATTGGAGTAACAGTTGGTGGAACCTCATTAATAGGTAATAGTATTGGAGAAAAAAATGAAAAAAATGTCTCTTATTATTTTACCCACATTATTATCTATGGACTGATCATATCAGTTTTTATTACAGGCATAGGTTTATATTTTGCTGAAAGAGTTTTTAACATAATGGGTTCGACTGAAGAAATTATAAATTTAGGACTACAATATACAAATATTATGTTTTATGGATCATTTCTTTTTTTCCTTGTTGTATCACTTAACTCTTTATTACATGCAGAAGGAGATACTAAAACATATAGAAATGTTTTGGTTTTAAGTTTTCTTCTAAATATAATTTTAAATCCAGTATTAATATTTGGTTTTCTATTCATTCCTGCTTTTGGTATGATGGGGATAGGCCTATCAACAATTATAGCCCAACTTATAGCATTCGTGATTATTCTATATAAAGTCTTACAAAATCCAAGAGTAAAAAAAATTACCAAGGAATTTTTTATAATTAAATTAACATTCTTAAAAAATATATTTTTTCAATCAATGCCAATATCAATTGCCATATGTGGATATGCAGTTGCTGCTACATTTATATTTACTTATGTTGGTCAAACAAGTGAATTGGCAGTAGCTGGTTATGGTGCTGCTACGAGAATAGAGCAAGTTGTTTTACTTCCTATATTAGGAATTAATACTGCAATTATCTCAATTATAGCTCAAAATTATGGTGCTAATCACTTCGAGAGAGTGAAAGAGACTTATTTTGTATCTGTAAAATATGGCCTTTTATTAATGATTTTTTCTGGAATATTAGTTTATTTCACAGCAGATATAATACCAAGGCTTTTCTCTAATGATGAAACAGTTTTAGAATATGGACGTAGATACTTAAAAATTGCAGCATTTATTTTACCCGCATATCCAATTTTCTTTTTATCAAACGGTTTTTTTATGGGATTAAAAAAATCTAATTATGCAATGATAAATAATATGTTACGAAATGTTCTTGTTCCAATATGTGTTTTTTACTTAGCCAAATATCTATCCGCAGATTTTGATAGTTTTTTCTGGTTGTGGTTTATTTTTCAATGGACGCTTTCGATTCTATTATTTAGTTATGTGAGTTATTATATAAAAAAAAAATTAGATAAACCTAGCGCTATCCTTAATCCACAACCATAAATCTTCTGAGAATGATCTTCTCACAAAAAGATTTATTTCGTTTATTTCGGTATGATGAATAATTACATCTGTATGATTAAGCAATGTTTGTGTTACAGAATTTTTAGTATTTTTAAAATTATTGAAGTTAAAAGGAGATCCTGATGAAAGTAAATCAAAAGTCTTTTTACCCTTTATATTAATACATAACCATTGATTAGAAACATCAACTATTGAGCCAAAATTTAATTTAGAAATTTCGTTATAAAGATCATTATAAACATTATTATTATTTTCATTAAAATATACTAACCATTCATCTGGACTTAGCCATAGAGCATTAAATTGATGATTTGAGGAAGCTGTATTTGGTTCAATTGGTAAGATAATTGATAAAATTTTTCCTGCTTTTGTAAAAAATTCCTTTTTTTCCCCTCGAATATTTATTTTTTTAATTGGTTCAAATAACATTAATTCTAGGTCATCTAATGATTTTTTTTCAAAGTTAGGATATTCTATATCAAGCATTGATCCTCTTGTTTTCTTTATCTAAAAAAATAAAATCTGAAACCGTTACATTGATATTTTTATTTTCCATAGGAACAAAAAGTTTTTGACCTTTCATTTTTTTTCCACCTTTAACAACTGCTAGTGCAATCGATTTATTTAAATTAGGGCTAAAATAACTTGAAGTTACATGTCCAATCATTTCAATAGGTTTCTTATCTAATTCGGAAACTATCTGAGCACCTTCTTCTAATACTTCATTAGGGTCATCTGTAAGCAATCCAACAAGCTGTTTTCTATCCTCTCTTATTGTATCACTTCTATAAAGTGATCGTTTACCTATGAAGTCATATTTTTTTTTACTAACTATCCAATCCATCTGAAGATCAATTGGAGTCATAGTTCCATCTGTATCTTGACCAACAATAATAAATCCCTTTTCAGCCCTCAATAAATGCATTGTTTCTGTTCCATAAGGAGTAATTTTGTATTCTTCACCTGCCTTGATACAGTTTTCCCATAATGATTTACCATATTTCGACTCTATGTTAATTTCATAACTAAGCTCCCCTGTGAAACTTATTCTCATTATTCTACATTCAATTTTGTCAATTATTGCGTCTTGGTAAGACATGTGAGGAAAGGCTTCATCACTAAAATTTTTATTAGGAAATAATTTTTTCAATATTTCTTTTGAATTTGGACCACAAATACTTGCTGTAGAATAGTGATCTGTAACAGAGGTTAAGTAAACATCTAACTCTGGCCATTCAGTTTGTAAATAATCTTCAAGTTTAGAAAGCACATTTGCTGCGCCACCAGTAGTTGTGGTCATTAAATAATGATTTTCACCTAACCTTGTGGTTACACCATCATCATAAACCATACCATCTTCATTTAACATTAAACCATAACGACATTTTCCAATTCCTAATTTAGACCAAGCATTTGTATAAACTCTGTTTAAAAATTCAGAAGCATCAGATCCTTGAATATCTATTTTTCCTAATGTCGATGCATCTAAAATTCCAGCACTATTTCTTGCAGCTTTACTTTCTCTTTGAACTGCTTCATGAAGATTTTCATTATTAATTGGGTAGTACCATGGCCTTTTCCATTGCCCAACATTTTCAAATTTTGCATCTTTTTGAATGTGCCATTCATGAATTGAGGTTTTTCTCTCAACATCAAAAAATTTTCCAACACTTCTTCCAACTATTGCTCCAAAAGTTAATGGTGTAAATGGTGGTCTAAAAGTAGTTGTGCCCAATGTACCCATTTTAACTCCAGCGGTGTCAGCAATAATTCCCAAAGCGTGCATATTCGACAATTTACCTTGATCTGTAGCCATACCAGTTGTCGTATATCTCTTTACATGTTCTATAGATTTAAAACCTTCTCTAAGTGCTAACTTTATATCTTTCGCTGTCGAATCATTTTGAAAATCTATAAAAGATTTTGTTTTGTTTTCTGAAATAATATTTGGTAACAACCATATATTTTTCTTCTCTGTCTCTTTTGAACATAAAACTGAAATTTTATCAAAACTATCTTCATTAATGTTTAAAAATTTTTTAACTTTATTATTTGTATTTTTAACTATTTCTTCTAATTCAAAATCGCCGTAACATGATCCGACATTAATATGATTTTCACTTTTTTCACTTGGAACAAACACTTGATCTATTTCTCTAAAATCTAATTTTCCTCCTGATTGTGTATGCATATGCACCATAGGTGTCCAGCCTCCGCTTATTGCTAAACAATCACACTGTATCTTTTTTTTATCTCCAGTAACATTCGATCCATCTTCTGATAAATTCATAATTTCTATGGATTTTATCTTTTTGTAGCCAAAAGTATTTACCACTGTAGAGTTCCAATATATTTTAATTCCTAGCTCTTCAGCATTTTTAACAATTATTGATGAAGATTTTTTTCTAATATCGACAATCTTTACTGATATTCCTTTTTCAAATAACGAAACAGCAGTTTCGTAAGCACTATCATTGTTAGTAAAAATAATATTATTTAATCCACTGGATACACCGTAAAAATCTAAATATTTTTTAACAGAATTAGAAAGTATAATTCCTGGTCTATCATTGTTGTTGAATACAAGAGGTCTTTCTATTGCTCCTGCAGCAACAATTACTTTATCTGCTCTTATTTTCCATAATCTCTGTCTTATACTGCCATTTTTTTTATTCAAAGGTAAATGATCAGATACATTTTCTTTGGCTAAAAGGTAATTATAACTATGAAAAGCAGCCAAACTTGTTCTTGTTTTTATTGTTAAATTATCTAGTTTTTCTAATTCCGATATTTCATCCATTAACCATTCATTTGATTTTTTATTATCAATGATAAAATTTTTATTATTTTGATAAATTGTGGATCCACCAAGTATATTTTTATCTTCAATCAATATTGTCTTTAGATTATTTTTTGCTGCTATTTTAGCTGATATAATTCCTGAAATCCCACCACCTATAACTAATACATCACAATGCTCATGTTTGTGGTCATATATATCTGGATCCGGTTGTGTAGGTGATTTACCAAGGCCTGCAGACATTCTTATTAATGGCTCATAAATTTTTTTCCAAAAACTTTTAGGCCACATAAAAGTTTTATAATAAAAACCTGCTGGTATAAATGGTGATATTAAATTATTAATTCCACCTATATCAAAGTTAAGACTTGGCCAACAATTTTGACTAGATGCACTTAACCCCTCATAAAGTTCTATTTCTGTAGCTCTTACATTCGGTTCTGTTAAATCAGTATTATTATTTATTTGACATATTGCATTTGGCTCCTCTGACCCACAAGACATTATTCCTCTTGGACGATGATACTTAAAGCTTCTACCAACTAAATGAATTCCATTTGAAAGAAGTGCGGAGGCTAGGGTATCACCTTCAAACCCAAGATATGTTTTCCCATCAAAAGTAAAAGAAACAGTTTTTGTTTGATCAACAAATCTTGTTTTACTTATTCTATATTTTGTCATCTAAATTACAGGAGGCTTTTCACCCATTTTATAAACTGCATGTATTTTGTCATTTGATGTGTCCCTAACCATATTAAACCATTTTCTACATCCATGAGCATGATTCCATCTTTCAAACTGAACACCTTTAATATTCTTTCTCATAAATAAATATTCTGCCCATTCATCATCACTTAGCTCAGTAGGTTGTTTGGGTCTTACAATGTGTGCTTCTCCACCACATGAAAACTCACTTTGGTCTCTTTCTCCACAATATGGGCAATTTATTATAAACATTAGTGTGCCACAGCAGCTGCACCATGTTCATCAACAAGATCTCCACTTACAAATCTATTTAGATTAAATGCTGCATTTAGTTTATGTGGCTCATCATTAGCAATTGTGTGAGCAAATAAATCACCAGATCCAGGTGTTGCTTTAAAACCTCCTGTACCCCAACCACAGTTAAAATAAAGTCCTTTTATATTAGTTTTGCTAATTATGGGACTTGCATCTGGGCAAATGTCAACAATACCTCCCCATTGCCTTAACATTTTCATTCTACTAAAAATAGGGTACAGCTCTAATATAGCTTTTAAGGTACCTTCTACTACATCATGACTCCCTCTTTGTGTATAAGATATGTAAGCATCTGTTCCAGCTCCAATAACTAATTCACCTTTATCAGATTGGCTAACATAAGCATGGACAGCATTAGACATTACTACTGTATCTATTATTGGCTTAACTGGTTCTGATACCAATGCTTGTAATGGTTTGCTCTCAAGTGGTAATTTTAAGCCTGCCATATTTGCAATCACACTTGAATGGCCTGCTGCAACAACACCAATTTTTTTTGTTTTGATAAATCCTTTTGTAGTTTCAAGACCTTCAACTTGATCTCCGTTTCTTTTTATTCCTTTAACTTCACAGTTTTGAATTATGTCCACCCCCATTGCATCTGCACCTCGTGCATAACCCCATGCAACAGCATCATGTCTTGCAGTTCCAGCTCTTCTTTGTAAAGTTCCACCAAGTACAGGATATCTTATATCTGGAGAAGTATTTATTATTGGACAAAATTCCTTTACTTGTTTTGTGTCTAACCAAACAGCATCAATTCCATTTAATCTATTTGCATGAGTTCTCCTTTTTAAATCTCTAACATCTTGAAGGTTATGTGCTAAATTCATAACTCCACGTTGACTAAACATTATATTATAATTTAATTCTTGTGATAAATTTTCCCAAATTTTTAAAGCATGGTCATACAATCCAGCGCTTGCATCCCATAAATAATTTGATCTTATGATTGTTGTATTTCTCCCAGTATTACCGCCACCAATCCAACCTTTTTCTAAAACAGCAATATTTTTCATATTATGTTTTTTTGCAAGATAGTAAGCTGTTGCTAATCCATGCCCACCACCTCCGACAATTACTGCATCATATTCTTTTTTAGGCTCAGGACTGCCCCAAGCTTGTTTCCAGTTTTCATGCTGCGAAAAAGCATTTTTTATAAGCGAAAAAATTGAGTATTTGTTTTTCATATTTGCAAGAAATTACTTGATTAATATTGAATATTCAATGATTTCAAGTTACACATGTATCAACGGAAGAGTGGGTGAGTTGGCTTAAACCAGCAGTTTGCTAAATTGCCGAAGGAGCAATCCTTCCAAGGGTTCGAATCCCTTCTCTTCCGCCATTTAATACAGGTTCTGATTTTTAAAGAAATCTTTTAAGTAAATTGGCTTTTGAGACAAAATGTACCTGTAAACGTTGTAATTTTCTAAAACTCTTTGTACGTAATTTCTTGTTTCTTTAAACTTAATAAGTTCAACCCAATCAACATAGTCAATCTGTTTTTTTTGAGGATCCTTATTAATTTTTTTCCAATACTTTACTCTCTTAGGACCAGCATTGTAAGCGGCTGTAGCAAAAGGGTAGGATCCTTTATACTGATTGATTAAACCAGCAATATAATGAGATCCTAAATTAATATTATATTCGGGATCAGTCGTTAATTTAGATTTCGAATATCCTAACTTAGCTTGTTTTGATACAGTCTTAGCCGTATAAGGCATCAGTTGCATTAATCCTTGAGCTCCAACTCTACTCCTAGCAGAGGTATCAAATTCACTTTCTTGTCTGATAATGGATAATATCAATGCTGGATCAGGAATTTTTCTTCCACCAACAAACTTCGGTACACTCATTATTGGATAATTAAATTGGTTGTGAAATCTTTTTTGATATGAGGCAATTTTAGAAACTTGTATAGCAAAATCAAACCGCGATATATCAGATGCTAATTTAGCAGCTAAAGCCTCACTGCCTTTTTCTACATTATCATTTGCTAAAAACCTTAAGATATGTTTTGTGTATTTATCTTTATTTAAATAATCAAGCAAATCTACAATTGCGACTAGTTTTTTTGAATAAAACTCTTGTTCATAATCATCTTCTATAAACATTAATTTATCTAGTTCAAATTTCTCTTGAGGTTTTACTTTCATGTGAGAGAGTTGACCATAATATGTTGTTAAATATTTTGATCCTTCAAAGAACCATTTATTTGAGTTTTCTTTATTACCAATTTTTTCATAAGTTTTACCTAACCAATAGGCACCCCTAGACAAGCTAATTGGATAGCTAACGTTATTGTAAAAATTTAAAAAATGTTTTTCTGCCTGTTGTGCATCGTTTAAAAAACTAAGTGCTATCCATCCACTCATCCACTCGGCTTCAGCATAGTCTGCACCTTCTGTCATTGCGTGGTTTGAAACGATTTTATATGCTGTTTTATATTTTTTTTTATAAATTAAAGATCTTCCAATTATTGACCTTTCCTTCCACCATTTATCTGGTCTTACTAAATATTCATCAGTATTTTTTATTTTATTAAGAATTTCTAGTGAACTATCTACACGTCCTTTTTTTCTTCTCCATTTTAATCGATCATAATTTAAACCTGCGTCATTCTTTAAGTTTTTTGGTACTTTTTTAATCGCTTCATCAACTCCATATCCTCTGCTTATTAATATTTGCCTTGCCGTATAAAGTAATTGATACTCACTAGGAAGATATCTAATAACTCTTTTAAGGTCCCAATGTTTTCCTTCCCAAGCATAATAATCTGCTCTATTTATATAATCAGAGGTATCTAAAATATTTTTAAATTTTTTTCTGAAATATTTTAAATTATTTGTATTTAGATCCGCATTTATAAAACCTTCTTTTATTAATTTTATCCCATCACCAGACTGTCCAGTTTTAATTAAACTTTCCCCTAACATCATTTTACCATAGCCACTTAATGGTTCATCATTTTGAAACCAATTAATTATTTCTGTAGGAGAATGGTTTTGTAAATTTATTTTGTGTTCTGCAAGATATTTAATTCTATCAAATCTTGGATAATCTTTAACTCTTTCGATAAATGTTTTATAATCAGAAAATGTTGCTTTGTTTCCTGATGTAAGAAGATGTCTCCACTCTATGAAATCATATATTGATTGAGCCCTTGCTTTTTTTGCAGTATTTTTTGCATCTTTCCAATTAGATTTTTCCATAAATCTAATTGCTTGTTTTGCAAATCCAAAATCTCTTTCACTGTAATATCTTGTTTTTTTAACAGTTCTTAAAGTTTGTTTTTTTACAATAAGCGGCTTTTTTGGAGGCAACAGAATTCCAAAGATCTCTTTAGGTAAATCTTTATCATCTTTTAAACTTTGTTTTTCATTAAATGTTCCAGGTTTAAGGAGAGGTACTATTATCTGACTTTTAATCGCAGGTTTTTTCTTAGGTATTATTATTTCATTCGAATATGATGATTGAAAAAAGCTTAAAAAAATTATAGTTGTTAATAGTAATTTAGATTTTCTAAAAATCATTTTTAATAACTTATGATATAAATATTTATGTTTAAAGGTTCAAATGTAGCTTTAGTAACACCATTTAAAGGCGATAGCCTTGATGAGGAAACTTATATAAAAATTATTAATTTTCATTTAGAAAATGGAACAAATGGACTCGTGCCAGCAGGTACAACTGGCGAGTCTCCAACTCTTTCACATAGAGAACACGAGAAAGTTATAGAGCTATGCATACAAGAAGCTAAAGGAAAAATTCCTGTAATTGCAGGCACCGGATCAAATTCTACTACAGAAGCTATATCACTCACAGAGCACGCTGAAAAAGCTGGAGCAGACGGGGCCTTGATAGTGACACCTTATTATAATAAACCCACTCAGGAGGGCTTATATCAGCATTACAAGGCTATAAATGATAAATGTGGCATACCAATCATAATTTATAATATTCCAGGTAGATCAGTTATCGATATGACAGTAGACACTATGGCAAGGTTGTTTGAGCTTAAGAACATAGTTGGAGTAAAAGATGCAACTGGTGATTTGAATAGAGTAGATGAGACTTTCAAAAAAATTGGAAATGAATTTATCCAACTGACAGGAGAAGACGGCCTTGCGTATGAATATAATAAAAGAGGAGGTGTAGGGTGCATTTCTGTTACTGCCAACATTGCCCCTAAAATGTGTTCTGATATGCAAAAATTTTCAAAATCACAGGATAACGATGAGAAAAAAAAGGCTGAAGAAATAGATAAAAAACTTCAACCTGTTCATAAATCTTTATTTATTGAGAGCAATCCATCACCAGTCAAATACGCAGCTAAATTAATTGGTCTTTGTGATGATAGCGTGAGATTACCTTTAGTAACAGTTTTAGATGAAACAAAAGCCGAGGTAAAAAAAGCTCTTATATCTGCTGAATTAATTAATGAATAAAAAAACCATCTCTGGTTTAAAAATAATTACAATTAATAGAAAAGCATCTTTTAATTACTTTTTTAAAGAGATATTTGAAGCAGGTATTGTTTTAAAAGGGTCTGAAATAAAATCAGTTAGATCAGGTAAAATTAATATAGCAGATTCTTATGCTGTAGACAAAGATGGAGAAATTTTTTTGATTAATTCTCATATACCCATTTACAAACAGGCTAGTTATTCAAACCATAACCCTTACTCTGAAAGAAAGCTTTTATTAAATAAAAGAGAAATTAATAAAATCATAGGTAGAATTCACGAAGACGGCTTAACTATTGTGCCAACAAAAATGTATTTTAAAAAAGGTAAGGCAAAATTAGAGATTGCAGTTGCTAAAGGTAAAAAACAATTTGATAAGAGACTTACAAAAAAAACAAGAGACTGGAACCGTGAAAAAGCAAGATATATTAGAAAATCAAGTTAATTTGGTATATCTAGCATTAGGTTCTAATCTAGGTGACAAAAAAAATAATCTTAATAAAAGTATTGATTTAATTCAAAAAGAGGGAATTTTAATAAAGAAAAAATCAAATTTTTATAGCACAAAATCCTGGCCAAATGAAAATTTTCCAAGCTTTGTTAATTCTATCATATTAATTGAGACAAGATTAAATTTGAATCAATTATTTTTAAAAATTAAAAAAATTGAAAAAAAAATAGGTCGAACTAAGTCAGAAAGAAATCACCCAAGAGCATGTGATATTGATATAATTGATTTTAATGGAGATATAATTCATAGAAAATTTGGAAATCATAAACTAAGCATTCCTCACAAAAGAATGCATAATAGAAATTTCGTTCTGTTTCCCTTATATGAGTTAAATAAAGATTGGGTACACCCTAAACTTAGTAAAAATATAGTCTTTTTAATATCAAATTTACCCTCTAAGCAGCTATTGGGTATTAAAATTGCCCAATAAAATGATATAAACAATAATGCTTAAATCTGAAGAATTAATTAATAAGGTAAAAAATTATAACAAGTTTCTTAACCCAGAAACTTTGTCAAAAGCTTATGATTTTGCTTTAAAGGCCCATGAAAAACAAAAAAGAGATGAGGGCTCGCCCTATATCATTCATCCAATAGCTGTAGCAAATATTTTAACTGAGCTGAAACTAGATAGTGCAACCATAGCGACTGGTTTACTTCATGACACAATTGAAGACACTCATGCAACTTATAACACAATAGAGGCAGAATTTGGAAAAGAGGTTGCTGATTTAGTTGATGGTGTAACAAAAATTTCTGAATTTGAAAATCAGGCTATATCAAACTCTAAAGCAGAAAATTTTAGAAAATTAATACTAGCCACATCAAAAGACATCCGAGTTCTACTTGTGAAAATTGCAGATAGATTACACAATATGCGAACCATTAAAGTTGTTGATAAAGAAAAGCAAATTAGAAAAGCAAAAGAAACTATGGAGATTTATGCTCCACTTGCAGATAGGATGGGTATGCATCGTATAAGAGATGAATTAGAAGATCTTTCTTTTGAAGTTCTAAATGAGGATGCAAGAAAATTGATAAAAGATAGATTAGATAAAATTAAAGAAAATAATCTTATAAACTTTAATAATATTTCTGATGAATTTTGTGAAATACTTAAAATCAAAAATATAGAACCAAAAATAGTTGGAAGAGAGAAAACTCCTTTCTCAATTTGGAGAAAAATTCAAAAAAAAAGAACTTCTCTTGAACAAATAACAGATATAATTGGTTTTAGAATTATTTTAGATAATATTGAAGATTGTTATAAAGCTTTAGGAATTTTCCATAGTAAATGGAATTGTATACCCGGCAAATTTAAAGACTATATTTCATCACCTAAAATTAATAAATATCAGTCATTACATACAGCTATTATAGGACCAAATAAAAGACCAATTGAAATCCAATTAAGAACAAAGCAAATGCATGAGTTTGCAGAAAGAGGTATTGCTTCTCACTGGAAATATAAATCATCTGAAAAGTTTAATTCTTTAACTTGGAAAGAGTATGATTGGTTAGCAGATTTAGTTGAAATTATTGATAAAAACGAGAATCCAGATGATTCTTATGAGTATACTAAACTTCAAATGTTTCAAGAAAACGCCTTTTGTTTCACACCAAAAGGATCAATTATAAAACTACCTAAAAATGCTACACCAATAGATTTTGCCTATGCGGTCCATACTCAAATTGGAGATGCTGCTGTTGGTTGTGAAATAAATGGAAATGAAAGCGCTTTGCAATCTATATTAAGAAACGGGGATGTAGTTAAGATTATCACCTCTAAAAAAGCTTCCCCATCGTTACATTGGTTAACCAGTACCAAAACAGGGAAAGCTCGTGCTGCAATTAGACGTTATTGGCAGTACCGTGAAAACAGTAAACCAATTAAGGAAAAAAGATATAATACTACACTTTGGATTTCTCTTCCAGATGAACCTGGAAAAATGGGGGATGTAACAACAATGATCGGTGAAAACTTTGTTAACATTTCAAGTGTAGAAATGGTAGAAAAGCTCAATGGAAGGATAAATTTTAAATTTAATTTAATCATACATGACCTTAAGAACTTTACAAAATTGATTAGTGAACTAAAACAAAAAGAATATAAATTTAAAATTATTAGACACAAAAATAAAAAATATGCTTTCTTTAAAAAACTCTTTAGCAGTTTTAAGAAAAACTAACGCTTTGTTAGATGGACATTTTATATTGTCATCTGGATTACACTCACCTTCTTATGTACAGTGTGCAAAATTACTAAGCTTTCCTAATAAATCTGAAAAATTTACTAAATCTTTAGCAAGTAAAATAAAAAAAACATTTAAAAATATTGATTTAATTCTTTCACCAGCAATGGGTGGAATTGTCATTGGTTATGAGATCGGCAGAGTTTTAAAAAAAGAAACAATTTTTTGTGAGCGTGTAGAGGGTAATTTTAAGTTAAGAAGAGGTTTTTATATAAAAAAAAAATCAAGAGTTTTAATTATTGAGGATGTTATAACTACGGGAAAATCAAGTTTAGAGTGTGCCAAGTTAATAAAAAAATCTGGAGCAATTTTATTAGGATTTGCATGTTTGATAGACAGATCAAATAAGAAAAATTTTAAAATAAAAAGAAAAAAAATTGTTTCACAAGTCAAATTAAAAATTCCAACTTTTAAAAAAAAAGATATTCCTGAAAGTCTAAAAAAAATTCCAATTACCAAACCTGGAAGTAGATTTTTAAAATGAAAAAGAGACTTGGAGTTAACATAGACCATGTTGCAACTTTGAGAAATGCTAGAGGTGAAAGACATCCTGATCCTTATACTGTAGCTTTAAATGTTTTAAAGGCTGGCGCAGATTCCATTACTGTTCATTTAAGAGAAGATAGGAGACATATTAAAGATATAGATTTAAAAATCCTATCATCAAATAAATTAATCCCTATTAATTTGGAAATAGCTTCAGACCCAAAAATGGTTAAAATTGCACTTAAAAACAAACCTTCCTTCATTTGTCTTGTGCCTGAAAAAAGAAATGAAATTACCACAGAAGGTGGATTAAATTTAAAAAAAAATAAAAACAAAATCAAAAAAATTTTAGAAATTTTTAATAGAAATAATATTAGAACCAGTTTGTTTATAAATCCATCTCTTCAAGATATAAAATTATCAAAAACTCTAGGAAGTAAATGCGTAGAGATACATACAGGTAAGATTTCTAATCAAATAAAACAGAAAAAAAATTACTCAAGAGAGCTAAATAAAATTAAAAAATGTGCAATTTATGCAAAAAATATAGGTTTAGAGGTTCATGCTGGACATGGTATGGACTATAAGACAACAAAAATACTAAACAAGATAAAACAAATTGAGGAATTTAATATAGGCCATTTTATAATTGGAGAGTCTGTCTCACATAGCATTTCAAAAGTAGTAAAACAATTTATTAAAATATTAAGATAATGCATATAATAGGAAATGGTGTTGATATTATTAAAAATAGTAGAATAAATAATTCATTAAAAATTAAAGGATTTTTAAATAGAATTTTTACAGAAAAAGAAATTCAACAGGGAAAAAAATTAAAAAATAAAATTAATTTTTATGCAAAAAGATTTGCTGCAAAAGAGGCATTTGTAAAAGCAATTGGGACTGGCTTTAGATCAGATATAAATTTTATAGATATTGAAATTAAGAATTATAAAAATGGAAAGCCATATATTTCGCTATCAAAAAAATTAAATAATTTTTTGCAAAAAAAATTTAAAATACAAAAATATAAAGTATTTTTATCACTTTCTGACGAGAAAGATTATTCAATAGCATTTGTTGTTATAGATACAAAAATATGAAAAAAATAATAATTGAAAATCTTAAAACTATAATTTATGCACTTATAATTGCAGTTTTAATTAGATCTATTTTATTACAACCTTTTTATATTCCTTCATCTTCAATGGAACCAAATTTATTAGTTGGAGATAGACTTTTTGTAACTAAATTCACATATGGTTACAGCAAGCACTCCTTCCCATTTAGCCCACCTTTTTTTAAAAATCGTATTTTCACCGATAATCCTGAAAGAGGTGATGTGGCTGTGTTTAAAACGCCAGCAGATAATAGAACTGACTATATTAAGCGTGTTATAGGTTTGCCTGGCGATACAATTCAATTTATTAATGGCGATCTTTACCTTAATGGAAATCAAATTTTAAAAACAATTAAATCAAAAAATATCACTAATTATTGTGGCAAATCAAAAATAAAAGTTAATACATTTGAGGAAAAACTTCCAAACGGTAAAGTTTATTTGGCATCATATAGAACGGATATTACTTTCGCTAACACTGATAAATACCTAGTTCCAAAAGACCATTTATTTTTCTTAGGAGATAATAGAGATTGCTCAAAAGATAGTAGATTTTTGTCTGAAGTTGGATATGTCCATAAAAATAATCTTGTGGGTAAAGCTCAAATATTGTTTTTTTCATCAGATCCATTTATAGGAAGTATTGTTAAATTTTGGAATTGGAACGAAATATTAAGGTTAAATAGATTTTTTAAATTTATTAATTAATTATGATCACTCTTAAAAACCTTCAAAAAAAGATTAAAATAAATTTCAAAAATGAGCAAATACTTTTGCAAGCTATTACTCATAAAAGTTATGATCCAAACAATAATTATGAAAATCTTGAATTTTTAGGTGATAGGGTACTAGGACTTGTTGTTTCAAAAAAATTGTATGAGCTTTATCCAAATGAAAAAGTAGGCTCCTTAGATAAAAAATTAGCCTCTTTAGTCAATAAAAATAAATGTCTAGAAATAGGTAATTCATTAAACCTTAAAGAATTTGTAATTACTGGTAATTCTAAAACGGGCAAAAAAATAGTTGAAAATAAAATTATCTCAGATTGCTGTGAGGCATTAATAGGAGCCATTTATTTAGACAAAGGTTTTGAAGTTTCGAAAAGTTTTATTCTTAAATTATGGAAAAATTTAATAAATAATGCAGAAACAACTTTCATTGATGCCAAAACTCGACTTCAAGAGTATTCTTTAAAAACTTTTAAAATATTGCCTATTTATAAATTAGTTTCTAACACAGGTCCAAGACATAAACCAAATTTTAAAGTTGGAGTAAAACTTAAAAATAGTAAATATATTTATGCCGTGGGATCTTCAAAGAAAAATGCAGAACAATCTGCAGCCTCAGAACTACTCAAAAAAATTAATCAAAAATGAATTGGCAAGATAAAGGATACTTATTATCTATAAATAAATATAACGAAAATTCATCAATAGCTGAATTCTACACTGAAAATAATGGAAAAATAGTTGGTGTAATTTTTGGTTCAACATCAAAAAAGATTAAGAGTTATTTATTAATAGGTAATAAATTTCACATAAATTCGAAAATTAGAGAGGATGGTAGACTTAGTTATCTAAAAGTTGAAATAGATGAAATTAAAACTCCTGTTTATTTAGAAAATAAAAAAAAATTATTTTGTATTATATATTGTATGAATTTGATTAAAACTCTGACTGCTGAAAATGAGAATAATATTGAAATATATAATATTTTAGAAAAATTATTCAAAATAATTGAGCTCGATAATTGGCTCATTGAATTTTTATATTTAGAGCTAAATATACTAAAGTCTGTTGGATACGACATTAACTTCAAAGATTACGTGGTTGATAAAAGTATTAATGGTCAAACTAAATATATTGTAGGCTCAAGTCAAAAAATCATACCAAATTTTCTAATAGATAAAAAGATCAGTCCTGAAAATTTAAAAGATATATATAGTGGCTTTTCCATAGTTGGAGATTTTTTGGATAAAACAATTATCAAACCTAATAACAAGAATTATCCATCTTCAAGGAATGATTTTGTTAATTTGTTAAAATAATTAAAGATCAATCTGGTCAGCAAAATAAGTTACAATACTGTTCGCTCCAGCTCTTTTAAATGAAATAAGAGTCTCTTTTATTGAAGCTTTGTCTATTAATTTTTTATTAATTCCATTCATTATTAAACTGTATTCACCAGAAACTTGATACGCAAATACTGGTATTTTAAAATTATCTTTAATTTTTTTTATTATATCAAGATAGGGCACACCAGGTTTAACCATAACCATATCAGCACCTTCTTTTATATCTAATGCAACTTCTCTCAAAGACTCATCTGAATTTCTAAAATCCATTTGGTATGTTTTTTTATCACCTTTTAATAATTTTTTTGATCCAACAGCGTCTCTAAATGGTCCATAAAAACTAGATGAAAATTTAACTGCATATGACAATATTTGCACATCATTTAAATTATTTTTATCTAAAGCTGATCGAATTTTACCAATTCTTCCATCCATCATATCCGAAGGCGCGATTACATCACATCCCATTTTGGCTTGTAACACTGCTTGCTTGGCAAGTATTTCTACAGTTTTATCATTAAGAATATTGTTTTTCTTTAATAATCCATCATGGCCATGAGAAGTGTAAGGATCTAGGGCCACATCACACATAATACCAATTTTATTCTTAAATTTCTTTTTAATTAACTTTATTCCTCTGCAAACTAAATTTTCTGGATTTAAAGCCTCAGAACCTTTTTTATCTTTTTTTGTTTTGCTTGTGTATGGAAATAAAGCAACCATAGGTATCCCTTTTTTTATTGCATTACCAACAACTACATGTAATTTGTCTACACTATATCTAAAAACATTTGGCATAGATCTTATTGATTCCTTTTTATTTTTTCCCTCAATCAAGAAAATTGGAAGGATCAAATCACTGTAAGATAAAGAATTTTCTTGCACTAATTTTCTAGACCAAGCATATTTTCTTGATCTTCTAAGCCTTAAATTTGGGTATTTACCTGTAATCATATTGTATTTTATTATGCGACAAAATCTATTATACAAATATATATATAAATGAGTAGAAAACAATCTTCATGATCGACAATAAAGATAAAATTGTAAATTTAAACTTACATAATCAAACTGATAGAGTTTTAGACTTTAGCGATTTTCAAAAACAGACTATAAAATTTGATATTGATAAGCTTCAAGATGCTTATAACCAAATCATACAAATTAAAAAATTCGATGACGGCGGAGGAGTAACTAACTTCGGTGCAATTTCTTTAACACAAATACCAGGCGACCCAGACTCAATCAAAGGCAGTAAAGCACGTGGCGTTTATTGGACTAAACCAGATAAATCTGGGAAAGAAGTATCAAGGGACGTGGATATAGATGAGTCTAAATATATTGAATTCATAAGAGATTATGAAAATACTTATTTTAAAGAAGTTTATGATGTTCTTTCATCAAAATATAAATTAGGTAGGGTTAGAATTTTATTAAAAGAACCAAGATCAACATTAAGCTGGCATAGAGATCCAGAGCCAAGATTACATATACCAATTATAACAAATCCAGGATGCTTAATGGTTATCGATAATGTAGCTAAGCATATGCCTGCTGATGGATCAGTATGGGTTACTAATAATACAAAATATCATAATGCATTTAATGGTGGTGAAGAAAATAGAATACACCTTGTTGCTTGTGTTTTAGATTATAAATTTAATTAATTTGAAAAAAATCTATATCGCATCTGATCACGCTGGTTTTATCCTAAAAGAAAGTATTAAAAAAAAATTTTCTTCAAAATTTGAGGTTTTAGATTTAGGTCCAAAGCATTCAAAGAAATCAGTAAACTATCCAGATTATGCCCATAAATTATCAAAAAAGATAAAAAAAGAGAATATTGGCATTTTAGTATGTGGATCAGGAATGGGTATGGCAATGACTGCTAATAAGCATAAAAATATAAGAGCGGCATTATGTTATTCGGTAAAAAACGCTAAATTATCTAGATTGCATAATGATGCAAATGTTATTACATTAGGAGAAAGGTTGATTAGTAAAGATTTAGCCTTTAAATGTATAAATGCATTCTTAAATACTAAATTTGAGGGCGGAAGACACTTAAAAAGAATTAAAAAGATATAGAATTATGTCAAGTGAAACAAAATATTTAAACAGTGAGTACAGAGACTTTTTTGAAAAAAGTTTATTAGAGAGTGATCCAGAAATTTACAAAGCTATAAATGATGAGTTAGTAAGACAACAAAATCATATAGAATTGATTGCATCTGAAAATATTGTATCTCAAGCTGTTCTAGAAGCTCAAGGATCGGTATTAACAAATAAGTATGCTGAAGGCTACCCAGGCAAAAGATACTATAATGGTTGTGAGCATGTGGATGTAGCTGAACAATTAGCTATAGATAGACTTAAAGAATTATTTAATTGTAAATTTGCCAATGCTCAGCCTCATTCAGGAGCACAGGCAAACGGTGCAGTTTTTTTAGCTTTGTTAAAACCTGGTGATACTTTTATGGGAATGAGCTTGAATTCAGGAGGGCATATTACTCATGGTTTAAAAATTTCTATGTCAGGAAAATGGTTTAATGCAATTGGATATGAAGTTGATAAAGAATCTGAACTTATTGATTATGATAATGTTGAAAAACTTGCGCTTGAGCACAAACCTAAACTTATAATTGCAGGTGGTAGCGCTTATTCAAGGGTGATTGACTTTAAAAGATTTAGAGAAATAGCTGATAAAGTTGGAGCATATCTAATGGTTGATATGGCTCATTTTTCTGGCTTGGTTGCTGGTAAGGGATATCCTAATCCATGTGACTATGCTCATGTAGTTACATCTACAACTCATAAAGTTTTTAGAAGTGCAAGAGGCGGAATAATTTTAACTAATCACGAGGACTTATCTAAAAAATTTAATACAGCAGTTTTTCCTGGATACCAAGGTGGACCACTTATGCATATTATAGCTGCAAAAGCTGTTGGATTTAAAGAAGCATTAAAACCTGAATTTAAAGATTATATAAAAACTGTTTTAGCAAATGCAAAAATTTTAGCAGAAACTTTAAAGAATAATGGTTTTAAAATTTATTCAGGTGGGACAGATACACATTTGATGTTAGTTGACTTAAGACCTTTTAATGTAAAAGGTAACGTCGCTGCAGAAAGCCTTTCAAGAGCTAATATAACTTGTAATAAAAATGGTATTCCGTTTGACAGTGAAAGCCCAATGATAACTTCTGGAATAAGACTTGGATCGCAAGCAGCTACAACAAGAGGATTTGGGTTAAAAGAATTTCAAATAGTAGGTGATCTAATAACAAAAACTATAAAAGGGTTAGCCGAAAACCCTGAGGATAACTCTAAAACTGAAGATGAAGTAAGAAAAGAAGTTGTAAGCCTTTGTTCTAATTTCCCTATCTATAAACACTTAGGCTAAATTAATTTATGATTTGTCCATGCAGCAAAAAAGGTGACACTTCAGTTGTTGACTCAAGACCCACAGAAGATGGAACGGCAATTAGAAGAAGAAGACTATGTAGTTGTGGTGAGAGATTTACTACATTTGAAAGAGTTCAATTTAGAGAACTTACTGTAGTTAAAAAAAATGGGAGAAAATCATCTTTTGATAGGGAAAAACTTTCAAAATCTATATATGTTGCTTTAAAGAAAAGACCTATTGATACTGAGACTGCAGAAAAATTTATCTCAAAAATTAGTAGATCATTAGAAGAATTAGGTCAAAGTGAAATTTCATCTAATACTATTGGAACAATGGTTATGGAGGGTTTAAAAGAACTTGATCCTGTAGCTTATGTCCGATTTGCATCAGTCTATAGAAACTTCAGAGAAGAAAAAGACTTTGTTCAATTTGTGGATAGAATTGATGTCTTTAAAAAAAGATAATTATAAATCATTAGATAAAAAAATTATGAACTTTGCTATAAACTTAGCAGAGAATAATAAGTATTTAACTGGCACAAATCCATCAGTTGGATGTGTAATTGTAAAAAATAATGAAATCTTATCTTTTGCAACTACTAATAACGGTGGTAGACCACATGCAGAAAGCATTGCTTTAAATAAAAATAGATATAATAAAGGAACCTCGCTTTACTCGACACTTGAGCCTTGTTCTCATCATGGGTTAACACCTCCTTGCACAAATGCAATAATAAAAAATAAAGTTAAGAAAGTGTATTACTCAATTGAAGATAAAGATTTACGCACATTTAATAAAACTAAAAAGATTTTAAAGTCTAAAAAAATAGTTGCGATATCAGGACTTCAAAAACGAAAAGTTAAGAACCTTTATAAAGAATATAATTATATAAGATCTAATAAAGCAGCTTATTTAATTGGAAAAATTGCAAGTTCATCAAATTTGAATATTTTAAAAAACAATTCTTTTATAACAAATGAACATTCAAGAAGAGTTTCACATATTTTAAGATTTCAAAATCACGCAATATTAACTTCTTATAAAACAATAAATACAGACAACCCTAAGCTTAATTGTAGATTAAATGGATTAGAGAAATTTTCACCTACTGTAGTTGTGATAGACAAAAATTTAAAAATAAAAAATAACTCTTACGTGATTAAAAATTCAAAAAATAGTAAATTAATTATATTTCACTGTTCTAAAAATATCTCAAAAATTAAATTTTTAAAAAATAAAGGTGTTAAACTTATTCGTCAAAAACTAGATAATAAGACTAATTTTAACCTTAAAAAGATAACACAAATACTTTATACACTTGGTCTACATAGGATTCTAGTAGAGACTGGTAAGGATTTAATGACTAATTTTCTTGATGCAAATCTATTAAATGAATTCTATTTTTTTAAAAGCGACAAAATAATCTCTAATAGAGATAAAATTAATATATCTTCATTAGTAAAAATGATTAATAAAAACTATAAAAATAAAAAAAAAATAAACACATATTTAGATAAAGATATACTTACTCACTACTATTAAAATGTTTAATGGAATCATATTTAATAAAGGAATAATTAATAGAATTAAAAAAAGGGCAAAAGGAGTTAATTTATTTATAAAATCTTCATTGAAAGTTTCAAATAAAAATCTTGGGATTTCAATTTCTTGTGATGGAGTTTGTCTTACTTTAATTTCTTACAAGAATAAGACTTTAGAATTCTATCTATCAAATGAAACGTTGGCTAAATCAAAATTTAGAAATATTAAAATTGGAGATGAAATTAATCTAGAAAAACCATTAAAATTTGGTGATAATATTTCAGGCCATATTTGTCAGGGTCATGTTGATACAGTTTGTTTTGTAAAAAGTATTAAAAAGGTTGATAAATCAAATATTTTTGAATTTAAAATAACAAAATCACTAAAGAAGCAATTAGTAGAAAAGGCTTCAATATTAATAAATGGAGTATCACTTACAATATCCAAAATAAAAAAGAATTCTTTTGAAATATGGATTATACCTCACACATTAAAATTAACTAATTTAATCAAATTAAAAAAAAATGATTTAGTAAATGTTGAAATTGACATTATGTCTAAATACGTAAAAAAATTTATTAATGAAAAAAAGAAATTTTAGCTCAATCGAAAGCATTATTAAAACAGTTAAGAAAAATGGAATGTTTATTCTTGTTGACGATGAAAGCAAACATGAAGAAATGGAAAATGAGGGTGATTTAGTAATTTCCACATCAGCTGTTAATCCTAATCATATTAATTTTATGGCTAAACATGCAAGAGGATTAATTTGTTTAGCAATGGATAATGCTCAATCAAAAAAAATTGGATTAACTTTGGCTTCACCAATAAATCAATCGAGAAGCAAAACTGCTTTTACTTACTCCATAGAAGCTAAAAAAGGTGTTACAACAGGTATATCAGCTTATGATCGTTCTAAAACAATTAAAGCTGCATCAAATAAAAACGCTAAAAAAAATGATATTGTATCGCCAGGCCATGTATTTCCAGTTATAGCCAGAGATGGTGGTGTTCTTGTTAGAGCAGGGCACACAGAAGCTTCAGTTGACATATCAAAACTTGCTAAAAAAAATAATTCAGCAGTTATTTGTGAAATAATGGCAGATGATGGCAAAATGGCTACAGGTAAAACATTATTCAATTTTGCAAAAAAGCATAAACTTAAAATAGGCAAAATCGAGGATTTAATTGCTTATAGGTTAAAAAGAGAAAAACTTATTAAATTAAAAAAAACGTCTTCAATAATTGTTCAAAAACAAAAATTTAAAATAAAAGTATTTGAAAATGTACTTGATGGGTCAGAAAACTTTGCACTTATAAAAGGAACCTTAAAAAAAGGGGTTGTCCCCAGATTAAGAGTAATATCATCTAATGTAGTTCAAAATTATTTAATTAATCAAAAACTGCCGAATTCATTTGATAAAACAATCTCATATTTCAAAAAATATAATAATTGTGTTCTTGTATTTATAAGAGACCCTAATTTAAAATCAGTAACTCAAACACTAAAACAGTATAAAAGTAAAACCTTTTATAAAAAAGGTCATGACAAATTGATAAGAAACTATGGTATAGGAGCTCAAATTATTAAATCTCTAAATATTAAAAATATGATACTTGTTACTAGATCTAAAAAAAAAGTTATAGGTTTAGATGGTTATGGAATAAAAATTAAAAAACAGGAAATTATAAAGTGAAAAAAAAGATTCTAATTGTTGTTGCTAATTATTATGAAAATATTGCCAGGTCATTATTAAAAAGTGCAAAAAATAAGATTAAAAATAAATTCACTATAAAGGTGATTAACGTACCTGGTGCTTTTGAGATACCTGTGACTATATCAAAAAATTTAAATAAATTTAATGGGTTCATTGCTTTAGGATGCGTGATTAAAGGTCAAACGCCTCATTTTGATTTTATATCTAAATCAACTACTGACGCATTAATGACATTATCAATTACATCTAAGAAACCTGTAGGCAACGGTGTAATCACCTGTTTAAACAAAAAACAAGCTATTGAACGTGGCAGAAAAGGTTCTGAGGCAGCAGAAGCAGTTTTATCAGTTCTATCTCAATAAATTATGCCTGTTCAATTTTCACCACAAAGAAATCCTAGAGTAATCATTATACAAAAGCTTTATGGTAAACTTTTTAATAATGAAGAAAATATAAAGTTTCCTAAGCACAGATTTAAAAAGTTTATCAAAGATATTGTTAATGGAACTATTGAGAGAGAAGAGTTAATTAATACAGAAATTAATAATCATTTGGAGCAAGATTTAAAAATTAAAAATATGGACAAAGTTTTTCAAATTATAATTAAAAGTGCAATTTTTGAATTCTTGTATAAACCAAATACTTCAATAAAAATTATTATTAATGAATACTTGAAAGCATCAAATTTTTTTATAGATGATTCACAGACAAAGTATTTAAATGCATTATTAGATAAAATTTCAAAAAAAATTAGAGTAAGTAATGGATGAGTTTATTCTAATTGAAAAATACTTTAAAAAATTAACCTATAATAACCCATCAGCATTAGATTTAAACGATGATGTTTTTTTTGATAAAAAAAAAAATGTCGTAATTTCAACAGATACCTATGTAGAGGGTGTTCATTTTCTAAATTTTAGAAATCCTGATTTAGTAATAAAAAAAATAGTAAGATCCACAATATCAGACTTATATTGCAAAGGTGTTAAGCCAAAGTTTATTTTTATAGCTGCTAGTGGTAACAATAGTTCGTTCTCAAATAAAAATCTAAATATTATCTCTAAAAGCCTTAAAGAAGAGCAAAAGAAATATGGTATTAAATTATCAGGTGGTGATACAACAAAATCAAATAAAACAATCTTTACAATAATGTCGTTAGGTTATGCAAAAAAAATAGTAAAAAGAAATCAGTGTAAGAATGGCGATGACATATATGTAACTGGTAACATGGGTGACAGTTATTTAGGATTACAAATATTAAAAAAAAAAGTTTTTATAAATAAAAAAGATCATAACTATTTTGCCAAAAAATACTATTTGCCTGACTTACCCATTAAGATCAGCGCACACCTTTTAAACTTTGCAAATTCTTCAATTGATATCTCAGATGGTTTATTTGGAGATTTGAGCAAGCTAATTAATAAATGTGAATTATTTTATAGAGTTGACCTAAATAAAATTCCAATTTCAGTAAATTTAAGAAATTATCTTTCTAAATCTAAAAAAAAAAAGATAAATTTCATTTCAAAAGGCGATGATTATCAAATTTTATTTACATCTTCAAAATCAAAAAGAAAGTACATCCAAAAATTTTTTAAAAAGATGAATCAAAAAGTAACACTGATTGGCAATTTAACCAAAGATGCAAAAAATAATGAGATAATTGATTTTAATAAACGATTAAAACATGCGAATAATGAGGGATATTCTCACAATTTTTAAAAAAGTTAAATATTGCGTTTTACATCATATTTTGTATTACATATTTTTCATAACTTTAATTAATAAAGGAACCAATGAACACATCAACTGAGACAATAATGTATTATATTATAGCGGCTGGAATTTTATCCATCGTTTACGGTTTTATAACAGGTAGAAGTATTTTAAATTCAAATTCAGGTAATGCTAAAATGTTAGAAATTGCATCTGCAATTCAAGAAGGAGCAAGAGCCTATTTAAACAGACAATATAAAACAATTGCAATAGTTGGTATAGTGGTTCTGATAATTATAACAATTTTATTTAGTCCATTGGTCGGTTTGGGATACTTAATAGGTGCTACTTTATCTGGGATTGCGGGTTATGTTGGAATGCTTGTTTCTGTTCAAGCCAATGTTAGAACAGCTGAGGCATCTAGAAAAAATTTAGCTAGTGGATTATCAATAGCATTTAAATCTGGCGCAGTAACTGGAATGCTTGTTGCTGGTTTGGCATTACTCTCAATTGCAGTTTACTATTATTTTTTGGTTAAAACTGGAGTTGAGGAAAGAGAAATTGTTAATGCACTTGTAGCATTAGGATTTGGCGCATCATTGATTTCTATTTTTGCTAGACTCGGTGGAGGAATATTTACAAAAGGTGCAGACGTTGGTGCAGATTTGGTTGGTAAAGTTGAAGCCGGAATTCCAGAAGATGATCCTAGAAACCCCGCAGTTATAGCAGATAATGTTGGTGATAATGTGGGAGATTGTGCAGGTATGGCTGCTGACCTTTTTGAAACTTATGCTGTCACTATTGTTGCTACCATGGTTCTTTCATCTATTTTTTTTGTAAATGATTTAAATATGATGATCTATCCCTTAGCAATTGGTGGTGCATGCATAGTAACATCTATTCTTGGAACTTTTTTTGTTACTCTTGGTAGTGATAAGAATATTATGAAAGCGATGTACAAAGGTTTCGTGATAACAGCAATTAGTTCATTAGTAATATTATTTCCAATTACAAAGTATGTAATAGGTTTTACAACAGAATATGTGGTAAATGGAAAATCATTCAATGGATTAAGTCTATATTTTTGTGGTATTATTGGTTTAATAATAACTGGTTTAATAATTTGGATTACAGAATATTATACAGGAACTAATTATAGACCTGTAAAAAGTGTTGCTAAATCGTCAACAACAGGTCATGGTACAAATGTTATTCAAGGTTTAGCTGTTTCTATGGAAGCAACTGCGGTACCAGCATTAATAATAGTTGGTGGAATTTTATGGACTAATCATATAGCAGGACTTTATGGTATTGCTATTGCTGTAACTACAATGCTTGCATTAGCTGGTATGGTCGTTGCTCTAGATGCCTATGGTCCAGTTACAGATAATGCTGGAGGAATAGCTGAAATGTCAAATTTACCAAAAAATGTTCGTAAAACAACAGATGCACTAGATGCAGTTGGCAATACCACAAAAGCTGTAACAAAGGGTTATGCAATTGGCTCTGCTGGTCTCGGTGCATTAGTTCTTTTTGCTGCATATACAGAAGATATAAAACATTTTTCTAAAGTTGCTGGTTCAAATTTAGAGGGAATAACTGTAACTTTTGATCTATCAAATCCTTATGTAGTAGTTGGTTTACTTATAGGTGGAATGCTTCCTTATTTATTCGGATCAATGGGTATGCAAGCTGTTGGTAGAGCAGGTGGTGAAGTTGTTATTGAAGTAAGAAGACAGTTTAAAAAAATACCTGGTATAATGAAAAGAAAGGCAAAGCCTGACTATGGTAAACTTGTTGATTTACTTACAAGGGCAGCGATTAAAGAAATGATAATTCCATCTTTACTACCAATTTTATCTCCTATTGTTTTATACATAGTAATTTTTTTCATAGGTGGTCAAGTAGCAGCTTTATCATCCCTTGGAGCAATGTTATTGGGAGTTATTATAACAGGTTTATTTGTTGCTGTTTCAATGACTGCTGGAGGAGGAGCTTGGGATAATGCAAAAAAATATATTGAAGATGGTAAATTTGGTGGCAAAGGATCTGAAGCTCACAAAGCAGCTGTCACTGGTGATACTGTTGGTGATCCTTATAAGGATACCGCAGGTCCAGCTGTAAATCCGATGATCAAAATTACAAATATAGTAGCATTATTATTGCTTGCAGTTATTGCTGGATAATAATTAAGCTTTGAGTATTTAGATAATCATTTTGCTTATAAACATATATAATTCTTAATGATTTATTGTGTATATTTAATATTATCTAAAAACCTTGATAAATATAGATCTTATGTAGGTTATACAAAAAATATTAGTAAAAGGTTATATCTTCACAATAACTCTAAAGGTGCAAAATTTACAAGAGGAAGAAAGTGGAAAATCGTATATTTAAAGAAATATAAAAGTAAAATAGTTGCTATGAAAGAGGAATATAAACTTAAAAAAAATTATAAATTAAGAAAAGAACTCATATCAGAATATAAAAAGAATGAAAATTTCAATACTATTACCATATAAAGAAAATTTTTCACCAGAATATCCTGGTGCTGTTTCACTATTTGTCTATGAAACAAGTAAAAAAAGTAAATATAAGAAAAATATTACTGTTTTTGGAAACACAAATTTTAAAAAGAAATTTGAACTTGATTATATTAATATTAACCTTAGCAAAACTATATTATCTAGCCAAACAAAAAATTATTTAAATAAATTTATAAGTTTTCAAAACAAATATAATTCTTCAATTATAGAAATACACAATAGACCAATATATTTAAATTATTTATACAAAAAAATACCAAATAATGTTTTCTCATTATATTTTCATAACGATCCACTTTCTATGGATGGATCTAAAACTATCAGTGATAGAAAAAATCTTATGAATATGTGCTATAAAATTATTTTTAATAGCAACTGGTCAAAAAAAAGATTTTTGGAAGGTTTAGAGAATAAATTTGTAAATAGCAATAAATTAGCTGTTTTTTTTCAATCCGCAAAAAAAAAAAATCTAAATATAATAAATCACAAAAAAAATTGGATAACTTTTGTAGGAAAATTAAATAATGCAAAAGGATATGATATTTTTGCAAAAACTATTAAGCTTGTATTAAATAAATATCCAAATTGGAGAGCAAAAATTATAGGAGATGAAAAAAGAGAAAAAATTCAAATAAATCACAAAAATGTAGATTTATTAGGTTTTTTAAATCACGAAAAAGTTTTAAAAATTTTCAAACAAACAGCAATAGCTGTAGCATGTTCACGATGGGAGGAACCTTTTGGTAGGACAAGTTTAGAGGCTTCAGCAAATGGTTGTGCTGTAATTATAACTAACAAAGGTGGCTTACCTGAAACAGTTACAAATGCAATAATTCTTTCAAAATTATCAGTCAAAGAATTATATAAAGAAATATCTATTTTAATTGAAAAAGAAGATATTAGAGAAAAACTACAAACTTTATCAATAAAAAACTTTTATTTAACTCATACTTATGTAACCAATATGATTGATAAATATAGAGATGAAAAACTTCAATTTAATAATAATTTTTTTATAAGAAATAAAAATAAATCACTTCGCATACTTCATATAACTAATTTTAATGAAAGGTTGGATGGCAGATTATTTTTTAATACAGGTAGAAGAATAAATAATGGTTTTATCAGGCAAGGTCATAGTGTCCTTGGTTTTAGTGACAGAGATATTCAAAAATACTATAAATCTATCAGTGATATTAAGGGAGCCAAAACATTAAATGATAAATTAAAAAGAACGTGTTATAATTATAATCCTGATTTAATTGTCTTAGGACATGCCGATTTAATCTCAAAAGATCAAATAGCTGAACTAAGAGAAGATTATCCAAATACTAGGTTTTCGCAATGGTTTTTAGATCCATTAAATAAGAAAGGACCAGATTTTGTAAGAAATAAAGAAAGGATTTTAGATAAGATTGACGTAGTTGATTCAACATTTCTTACTACCAGTCCTGATGTATTAAGTTTTTTGAAAGAAAAAAATAGCTATTTCATACCCAATCCAAGCGATAAATCTTTTGAAACATTAAATAACTTTGATAAATCATGTAATGTAGATTTATTTTTTGCATTAAGCCACGGTGTACACAGAGGTGTACTTAAATCTGGTAAATCAGATGATAGAATTCAATTCCTTAATAACCTTAGATCGATCACTCCAAATATTAAATTTGATATATATGGTATTGATAAAGTTCAACCTATCTGGGCTGACCATTACTTTAAAACAATAAGTAATGCAAAAATGGGTTTAAATTTAAGCAGGGGAGACTCTATAAAATATTATAGCAGCGATAGAATAACTCAAATTGTCGGTAATGGTCTTGTTTGTTTGATAGATCAAAACACAGGTTATCAGAACTTTTTTGATAAAAATGAAATGGTTTTTTATAAATCAGTGAGTGATTTATCAGAAAAAGTTATTAAAATATCTTCAGATGATAATTTAAGAAGAAAAATTGCAAGAAATGGTAAAATAAAGTATATGAAATATTTTAATTCAGATCTTGTTTCAGAGTACATAATTAATAAGACCCTAGGAATAAAAACTAATAAAAAATATTTATGGGAAAGAAAATAAATAAAAATGAAAAAATCTTTTTATCCTCTAATTGAAAATCCTTATCGAGAAAAAGATATAATTGAAGGTATCAAAATTTTAAAGTCTAAAAAACTAACTATAGGTCCTAAAACAGAAGAATTTCAAAAATACTTTTCTAAAACGTTAAAAACAAAGTTTTCCACTATGGTTAATTCTGGATCTTCAGCAAATTTATTGGCTCTACAGTGTCTTATTAATCCCTATAGGAAAAATAGATTAAAATCAGGTGATGAGGTTTTAATTCCCTCTGTTTGTTGGTCGACCTCCTTATGGCCTATTATACAATCAGGTCTTAAACCAAAATTTGTTGATGTAGATTTACAAACCTTAAATATTGATTTGAATGATTTAAAAAAAAAAATCTCAAAGAAAACTAAAGCAATTTTAATTGTGCATGTGTTAGGAAATTGTGTCGATATGAATAAATTTATGCAAATAATTAAAAAACATAAATTAATTTTGATTGAAGATACTTGCGAGTCTCTTGGCACCAAATATAGAAATAGATTTTTAGGCTCTTTTGGAGATTTTTCCTCATTTTCTTTCTATTCTTCTCATCAAATTTCATCAGGTGAGGGTGGTATGATTTGTTGTAAAAGTAATGCTGATCATGAAATAATAAAGTCATTAAGGGCTCACGGATGGTCTAGAGGACTTAAAAGTGAAAAAAAAATAGCATTAGCAAATAAGCATTTAGATAGAAGATTTATTTTTTATAATTCGGGCTATAATTTGAGGCCAACGGATATCACTGCCAGTATAGGACTTAGTCAATTTAAAGATTTAAATAAATTTATAAAACAAAGGTCAAAAAATAGATCAAAAATTTTAAAAAACTTTAAGGAAAATTATAAACTATCAAAAGTGTTAACATTTATTGAAGCTAATAGGCATGTCAAACCCCATTGGTTTGGAATACCTGTATTATTATCAAAGAAGATTAATAGAAATAAATTTTTAAAAAAGATTGAAAAAGAAGGTGTTGAAACAAGACCTATTATAAGTGGTAATTTTTTAAAACAACCTTCTATCAAAAAATATAAACTTAATAATAAAGCTAAATTTAAAAATTCTGATCTAATCAATAATCATGGTTTTTTTATTGGATTACCAACTAATAATATTACAGACA
>CACLPR010000003.1 GCA_902608845.1 uncultured Pelagibacteraceae bacterium | reverse complement strand
GTGAGATGAAAGGTTTTTTTCCAGACAATGCTGTGGAATATTTTGTGTCCTACTACGATTATTATACTCCAGAGGCATATGTTCCAAGATCAGACACTTATATAGAAAAAGAGGCATCAATTAATGAGCAAATTGATCGAATGAGACACTCTGCTACTCGTTCTCTTCTTGAAAGAGATGATGTTCTTATAGTTGCAAGTGTATCATGCATCTATGGATTAGGATCTGTTGAAGCTTACAGTAAAATGACACTTACTCTTCAAAAAAACTATGACTATAATAGAGAACATATAATAAAATCTTTAGTTGCACTTCAATACAAAAGAAATGACCAAAATTTTTATAGAGGTACATTTAGAGCGAGGGGTGAATATTTAGAAATATTTCCCTCTCATTTAGAAGACAGAGCCTGGAGACTAAGTTTATTTGGAGATAAACTTGAAAAAATTGAGGAATTTGATCCACTAACTGGTGATCAAGTAAGAGAATTAAATTTAATTAAAGTTTATGCTAACAGCCACTACATAACTCCAAAACCTACAATAGAACAAGCAGTAATAAATATTAAAAAAGAATTAGAGATAACTCTTAAAAAACATAAAGAACAAAATAAATTACTTGAAGCTCAAAGACTGGAAGAGCGAACGAAATTCGATCTTGAAATGATTGAAGCTACAGGGTCATGTGCAGGAATTGAGAATTATTCAAGATTTTTATCAGGTAGAAAACCTGGTGAACCTCCACCTACTCTATTCGAATATTTTCCTGATAACACTTTAATATTTGTTGATGAGTGTCACGTTACAGTTCCTCAGCTAAATGGAATGTTTAAAGGAGATAGATCTAGGAAAAGTACTCTAGCAGAATATGGATTTAGACTTCCATCATGTATGGATAATAGACCATTAAAATTTGAGGAGTGGGATATGATGAGAACACAAACTGTTTTTGTATCAGCAACTCCAGGTCCATGGGAATTGGAACAAACCAAAGGTAAATTTATTGATCAAGTTATTCGACCAACTGGATTGATTGATCCCCCTGTTGAAATAAAACCTGCAAAAAATCAGGTTGATGACCTAATGCATGAATGTCTAAAAACAATTGAAAAAAATTACAGAGTTCTTGTTACTACTTTGACAAAAAAAATGGCCGAAGATCTAACTGAATACTTACATGAAAATGGTATCAAGGTAAGATATTTGCATTCTGACATTGATACTCTAGAGAGAATTGAAATAATGAGGGATTTGAGGCTAGGTGTTTTTGATGTTTTGGTTGGAATAAATTTATTAAGAGAGGGCTTAGATATACCAGAATGTGCATTAGTTGGGATATTAGATGCCGATAAAGAGGGTTTTTTAAGATCAGAGACTTCATTGATTCAAACCATCGGAAGAGCAGCAAGAAATTTAGATGGTAAGGTTATTTTGTATGCAGACAAAGAAACTAAAAGTATAAAAAAAGCTATTAAAGAGACTGAGAGAAGAAGAAATATTCAACTTGATTATAATAAAAAAAATAAAATCAGTGCAACTACTGTAAAAAAAGAAATAAGCGATGTTCTAGAAAGTGTATATGAAAAAGATTATGTAAAAATTGGTACTGGAGCAAACGTAGGAGGAAATCTTAAAAAACATATAAAAGCTTTAAACAAAAAAATGAAAGAGTCTGCAACAAATTTAGAATTTGAGGAGGCGGCTAAAATAAGGGATGAAATAAGAAAACTTGAAAGTACAGAATTGGAGGTTACACTTAACCCAAAGGTTAAACAATATAGCCTCAACAATAAAATATATCCAAAGGGAAGATCAACTATGGGAATGCCAGGAACAAGAGCTCAAAAAGGTAAAAAAAAATGGAAGCAAATAAAATCATAATTACTGGTGGAGCCACTAGAATTGGTGCTGCCATAGCTAGAAAACTTTCAGGCAAGGGAGTAGAAATCGTAATTCATTATAACAAATCAAAAGTAAAGGCTGAAAAACTTAAAAAAGAATTATCTATAAATGGTACGAAAGTTTATTTGATTAAAGGAGATCTAAGTGTTGAAAGTGATGTAAATAAGATTGTTAAATACGCAAAATCTAAATTAAAATATTTTGATTGTTTGATAAATAATGCTTCTTTGTTCGAAAATGATAAATTAGAAAACTTTAACACAGATAGTTGGGGACAACATCTAAGAACAAATCTAAGAACACCAGCACTTTTGTCAAAAGAATTTGCTAAAAATATTAAGAATAAAAACAATAATATTATAAATATAATTGATCAAAGGGTTTTTAAACTTACTCCCTATTTTTTTTCATATACCATAAGTAAAACTGGACTTTATACCCTTACAAAAACTAGTGCCATGAGTTTGGCGCCAAAAATAAGGGTTAATGGAATTGCTCCTGGTCCTACGATTAAAAACAAGAGACAAAGTGAAAAACATTTTAAAAAACAATACATGGCAACACCTCTCAAAAGACAAGTAGATGTTCAACAAATATGCAATGCGGTAGACTTTTTTATTAAAAATATATCTATTACTGGACAAGTATTGGCAATAGATAGTGGTCAAAACTTAAATTGGCAAACTCCAGACATAATGGGTGGAAAAGAATGAAAAATTTATACTTATTTTTATCAATATTTATTCTAACAATATCAACATCTTTTGCTGATGGTCACAATATTAAGAAAGATGGATTTTTATCAAAGAAATTTAAAGTAACTAAATTATCAACAATTGAAGATCCGACTAATAAAATAATTTTAATCAATAATCATGGACAAAATAATTTTGATGGAAAACAAAATTTTTGTACATCTATAGACCAAATTAGAAACCGTGTTTCATTAATAGATGAAGAAATAAATGGAAAAAAAATTATGCTCTATAATTTATGTGCACATAAAATAGTAGGTGATATGGGGAAAAAATGGTGGTTTTCAAAAAAACCATACGAAGGCAAATCAAAGTTAGACAAAAGAGTAGAACAAAATTTAGAGTTAGTAGAAAAACTCGTTTCTCTAGGCGTTCCTAGAAAACAGATATTTGTAACTGGACATTCTTGTGGTGGATTAACAACTCTACTATTCTTTTCAAGATATCCTGACAAAGCTGGAGGAGGAATAGCTTATATGCAAGCTTGCTTTGATAGACTGAGCAAAAAGTATAAGGTAGCAAAATTAGGATTAGAAGAAGGTTTAGCTAAATTTAAAAAAAAAAAACCTGCACAATACGATTTACGGTCACAATATAATGATGAAATATTGAATAATCTAAAAGTTCCACTATTGGCTTTTACTCATCCAAAAGATCCTTTTGAAGGATTGACTTCTGATTGGTTGGATAAAGTCGATGGAATGAAAAGAGTGGTTATATCTAAGGATTATACAATTAATGGAAAAAAATGTTTTAAATTAGGGAGGCAAAAATCAGATAAATTTAAAGTTAAAGATGGACATAGTATGGATCAGGCAACCTGTTTTCAATATTACAATCCAGTTATATTAGAATATATAGGATCTAGAATATGAAAAGAAATTTAAAAATTGTAAAGATTGATAAAAATAAAAGCCTTTTCAATTATGAAAAGAAAGTGCTTATCAAAGAACTTATTTTAGATTTAAAACTTGGTTATTTTGATTTTGAAAAAGAGGCTTCCCAAAAAGTTAAGTTTAACTTAGAAGTAAACTACGAAGATAAAAAGCCTTCGAATGATAAGGATATTAAATCAATAGTAAATTATGCGAAAATTGTAAGATTGATAAAGAAGCTTATCAAGAATAAACATTACAATTTTCTTGAAACATTGGCGGAAGATGTATTCGATGAGCTATTCAAAGATAAAAGAATTGATAAAATAAGCCTTCAAATTGAGAAATTAGAAATTATGAAAGATTGCTCTTCCGTAGGTATTCAAATTTCAAAAAAAAGAAGTCATGATAAGTTCTGATATAGGCAAAGAAGCAATTAAAAAAGAGCTACCACTAATACCCAAACTTCCTGGTGTATACAGGATGTTAAATGAAAAAAATGTGATACTTTATGTTGGTAAAGCAAAAAATTTACCAAACAGATTAAAGAGTTATGTTTCGGAGAAAAATCATATTATTAGAACTGAGAGAATGCTATCTCAAACAAGGAAAATTGAGATCACAAGCACCTCAAATGAGAGTGAAGCACTTCTTCTAGAAGCAAACTTAATAAAAAAATATAAACCTAAATTCAATATACTTTTACGGGACGACAAATCGTTTCCATTTATCTTTATTGGAAATGAGGATAAATGGCCTCAAATTAGAAGACATAGAGGAAAAAAAACCAGAGAGGGTTTTTACTTTGGACCATTTGCATCAGCTGGATCTGCAAATTGGACTATTAAAATGATCCAGAAAATTTTTCAACTAAGAGTTTGTGATGACTCAGTATTTAAAAAAAGAGATAGACCGTGCATCCTTTATCAAATCAAGAGATGCTCTGGTCCATGTGTTGGATACATAGAAAAAGATGATTATAAGCTATCTGTAGATAGTGCAATTGAATTCGTATCTGGTAAATCAAGAAAGATACAAAAAAATCTGTCAGGGCAAATGGAAAGAGCAAGTTCTGATTTAGATTTTGAAAAAGCTGCAATATTGAGGGATAGAATTAAATCTTTAAATATTATTCAGTCATCTCAAAGAATAAACGAGGCAAATTTAGTTGAGGCAGATGTTATAGCTGGATACAAAGAGTCTGGAAAGACTTGTATTCAAGTATTTTTTTATAGATCAAAACAAAATTGGGGAAACCAAGCCTTTTTTCCTAAACACGACCCTGACGACAACTTAAAAGAAATTTTGAATTCTTTTGTTTCTCAATTTTATGAAAATAAAAGCGTGCCAAGCTCCATTATATTAAGTGAAGAAATTAAAGAAAAAGTCCTAATTGAAAAAACACTTTCCCAAAAAGAAAATAAAGAAATAAATATTTCTGTTGCAAAAAGGGGTTCTAAACTAAAAGTTGTAAATCAAGCTCTTAAAAATGCAAAAGATAGCCTGAATAGAAAAATTTATGAAAGTCAAAATAATAAAGAGTTGTTTGAAAATGTTTCTAAAAAATTTAATTTAGAAAACAATATTAATCTAGTTGAGGTTTATGACAATAGTCATATTCAAGGGACTAATAGTGTTGGTGCACTCATTACATTTGGTGATGAGGGATTTATTAAAAAAAGGTATAGAAAATTTAATATTAAAATTAAGAAAAATGAGCAAGATGATTATGGAATGATGCGAGAAGTTTTAAATAGAAGATTTAAAAGAGCTGTTCAAGAAAAAGATAATTTTTTAACAATGCCAGACTTAGTAATAGTTGATGGTGGGAAAGGACAATACTCAGTAGCTAGAGAAACACTTAATGAATTAGGATTGCATGATATTCCAATGATCGCAATTGCAAAAGGTAAATTTAGGAATAGTGGTAATGAAACTTTTTTTCATAATGGTAAAGAATTTAAGTTTGAAAAAAATGACCCTACACTCTTTTTCTTACAAAGATTAAGAGATGAGTCCCATAGATTTGCAATAAGTGCACACAGAGCAAAGAGAAAAAAAGGTATTAGTAAGTCTTTACTTGATCAGATTGATGGAATTGGATCTATTAGAAAAAGAGCACTTCTAAATCACTTTGGCTCGGCCAGAGCAGTTGAATCCGCAAGCTTAGATGAGATAAAAACAGTCGAAGGAGTTGAGGAAAAAGTTGCTAAAAAGATATATAATTACTTCCACGAGTAATATATGAAAATTCCAAATTATCTTACTATTGGCAGAATTATAATTGTTCCTATATTTGTTTTTGCATTTTATTTGCCAGGGTTTTATGGAGATGTAATTCCTTTTGCACTGTTTGTAATTGCCTCATTTACTGACTTCTTAGATGGATTATTAGCAAGAATGTTTAAAGAGGAGTCCAAACTTGGAGAGTTATTAGACCCAATTGCCGATAAAATTATAGTAGCAACTGCTCTAATATTGCTTGTTATGGATGGGACTATTAAAAACTATGAAGTTATTGCTGCAATAATAATACTTACAAGAGAGGTATTAATTTCTGGCTTAAGAGAATTTTTAGCCAAAGGAAGCGTTAAACTTCCAGTTTCAAGTCTAGCAAAAGTAAAAACATTTCTTCAAATGTTTTGTATTTCTGTTTTGCTCACTGGAGAAACTGGAAATAAAATTATAAATTTTCAAGACTATAATGCTCAAACAATTGGAATAATTTTATTATGGCTCTCAGCTTTTCTTACTTTATATACTGGATATGAATATTTAAGGAAAGGTATAGACCACGCAATATCTGAGGACAATAAAGATTAAGCTGCCCTTTTTTTTCTTACTAATTTACCATAGCTTGACGATAAATCTAAAATAAGATCACAAACTTTATAGTTATTTTCAGCAATTTGAGAAATTGGTGTTATCTCAGCAGCTGTCCCAGTTAAAAAGCATCCTTCAAAACTAGATAATTCATCTGGTTTAATTTTCCTTTCATGAACTTTTATATTTTTTGATTTTGCTAATTCAATAACTGTTTGCCTTGTGATACCATTTAAGAATGAATCTGGAATTGGTGTGTGAAGTTCACCATCTTTATCTTTAAAAAATATGTTTGCACTCGTTGACTCTGCAACATTATCCTCGTGATCTAACATTAATGACTCACTATATCCTTGCCTTTCAGCCTCGTGCTTGGAAAGTGTACAAATCATATACAATCCTGCAGCTTTACTATCCCACGGTATAGTATTTGGAGCTGGTCTTCTCCAATTAGAAATATTTAATTTAATACCTTCAATTTTCAACTTAGGATCGAAATAGTCGCCCCACTCCCAAGTAGCTACTGCAACATTAATTTTTGTTTTTTGAGCAGATACACCCATCATTTCACTACCTCTCCAAGCAAAAGGTCTCAAATAACCATTCTGTACATTTTGAATTTTTATTATCTGGTTACAAGCTTTGTTAATTTCTTCTTTTGTGTAAGGAATGTTCATATCCATTCTTTTGGCCGAATGATATAATCTATCTGTATGTTCTTGTAGCTTGAAAATTTCACCATCATACACCCTCACACCCTCAAAAACTAAACTTGCATAGTGTAGTCCATGACTAATGACATGCAGCTTTGCATCCTGCCATTCAACAAGATCACCATTGTACCAGATTTTTCCATCTCTTTTATCGTAAGGTATCATTTGATTTATTTTTTAGAAAAAATATCTTTGTATATATAATATGTCAATATAACTTACCATTATGAAAAAACTTTTATATCTTAAAGATCATCAATTAAAAGAATATATCGAAAAAATATTCAATGGATATAGAGAAACTGTCGCTGATGCTAAAAAAGTTTTAGATAAACATGCTTTGGGAACTGCTCACAATAAAGTAATTCACCTTATATCTTTGTATGAAGGCATAACTATTTCAAGCTTATTAAGAAAGCTTAAGGTTACGAAACAAAGTTTAAATAGAGTTCTTAATGATTTGGTAGAGATTAAGGCTATAGAATTTAAAAGAGATGAAATAGATACAAGAGTTAAACATGTATACTTAACAGAAGAAGGAGAAAAAATATTTGATGAAATTTTTTCTGCTCAAAAAAAAAGAATTTATGATGCATTTTTAAGTTCAGAATCTAACGATGTTATAAGTTTTGATAAGGTACTTAAAAAAATTATTAATGAAAAACTTTAAAGCGCATATATTAATTGTAGATGACGATGATAGAATTAGAGATCTGGTTAAAGAGTATTTAAATCAAAATAATTATCTTGTTTCAACTGCCAAAGATTCAGATGATGCTTTTGAAAAGACTAAAGTTATCAAATTTGACTTAATAGTGCTAGATATAATGATGCCAGGAAAAACTGGTTTAGAGTTTACTCAAGATTATAAAAAAAAAATTGATACACCAATTTTATTATTAACAGCTAAGGGAGAACCATCTGAAAGAATTGAAGGACTTGAAGTAGGTGCAGATGATTATTTAACAAAACCTTTTGAACCAAAGGAATTAATTTTAAGAATAAATAATATTTTAAATAAAACTAAATCATTAGAAATAAAAAGAGTTATTGAATTTGGCAATATAAAAATAGACCTAAAAAAGCTTTTTATCTTTAAAGATGACCAAAGACTAAAAATAAACAACACTGAAAAACTAATTTTAGAAAAAATGATAAATTCTCCTGGTAAGATCTTCAAAAGAGATGAGATTGCAAGTTTAATAGATCTAAATAAAGAAAGATCAATAGATGTTATTATTACTAGATTAAGAAAAAAAATTGAAGATACTCCAAAAAGTCCCAAATACTTACAAACCATTAGAGGAGAAGGTTATGTCCTTTGGATTGAATAGAATTGTAAAGAACATACTGCCTAAAAGATTATTTTATAGAGGATTGCTAATTGTTGCTGTCCCGATATTAATTTTACAAATCACAATCTCTTTAGTTTTTTTTGACAGTTTATGGATTAAAACAAATAAAGGTTTAACTAAAGCTTTGGTAAGTGAAATTGTAACAATTATTGATATTTATAATAACGAAAGTCAGTACAATAAAAAAATAGTTACAGATCTATATAACAAAAATTTTAGCTTTTCAGTGAGATTTTTAGAGAATGAAAAATTGCCAGATATTAAAGTTGAAAGATGGTTTAGTCCAATGGACAGAACCTTGAGAAGGGAATTAAAACCTAAAATTGGTCAACATTGGTTTAATACAATTTCGTATAAGGAAGTTGTAGATTTAAGAATAAAATTTAGAGACGGTGTTTTACAAATATTTTTTCCTAAAGAAAGAATTCAAGTATCCTCAATAAGAATTTTTGCATTTTGGATTACAGTTCCTGCAATTTTGATGATAGCAGTGGCGATGATTTTCTTAAAAAATCAAACTAGACCTATAGCTAAATTAGCTCAAGCATCAGAGAGGTTTGGAAGAGGTGAAGATGTTGAGGAGTTTAGACCATCAGGAGCTTTGGAAATAAGAAAAGCAGGTCTTGAATTTGAAAAGATGAGAAAAAGAATTCTAAGGCATTTAAATCAAAGATCTGAGATGCTGTCTGGAATAAGTCATGATTTAAGAACACCACTTACGAGAATTAAACTGCAACTTGCTGTTATTAAGGATAAAAGTCTGTCAGAAAAAATATCAAAAGATGTTGATGAAATGGAAAAAATGCTAAATGAATACCTTCAGTTTGCAAGTACAGGTGCTAAAGATAAAACTGAAACTTTTGATATATCAGAACTTTTGGAGGAAATTATTCTTAAGTATGAAAACGAAAATATTCAGAAAAAATTAAAGAAAAATACCTATTTTAATGGAAGAAGGAATTTAATCACAAGGTGTATAAATAATTTGCTAGATAATTCTATTAAGTATGCAGAAAAAATATCAGTAAATTTAGAAAAAAAAAATTCAAATATTCTCATATCAATTGATGACGACGGCCCTGGTGTTAAAAAGTCTGAATTTCAAAATATTACTAAACCATTCTATAAAATTGATAAAAGTAGGTCTGAATCAAAATCAAGTGTTGGTTTAGGATTATCTATATCATCTGACATTATAAAATCTCACGGGGGGGATATTTACTTTAACAAATCAAAACTAGGTGGTTTGAAAGTAACTATTTCTTTGCCTTACTAGTTTTTTTTCTTTTATTTTTTTCTTCTAGTTTTTTTTCAAGATTGCTAATTCTCTTATTCAAAATATCTACTTCTTCTTTACTTGCTAGTTTCATTTTAAATACAATTTCATCTCGCTTTGATTTTAGTATTGAAATTACCTCATCAGATACATCTTTGTAATTAATCAGACCTTGTTCAATTAGCTTTGCAAATTTATCGAATACGAATCTTGATTTTGACATAATAATTATTTACTAGAATTATATTTAATAGCTTATAATAAATTATACAAATGTTTACTAATAATTTTGACCCAGTGGCTTTTGAAATATTCTCTTTAAGTGTCAGGTGGTATTCGCTAGCATATATTTTTGGGATTATTTTTGGTTGGTTATATTGTAAAAAGATACTTATTAAGGAAAATTTAATTTCAAAATTATTTGAAGATTATATCTCATATTTGATAATAGGAATTATTATAGGAGGAAGGCTAGGATATGTAATTTTTTACAATTTTACATATTTTTTAAAAAATCCAATTGAAATTTTTATGATATGGAATGGAGGCATGTCATTTCATGGGGGGTTAATTGGTGTAATTATTGCTAGTTTTTTATTTTCAAAAAAGAATAAGAAAGATATTTTTATTTTTTTAGATTTAGTATCTATTACAGCACCAATAGGTATTTTATTTGGTAGGATTTCGAATTTTATAAATGGAGAATTAGTTGGAAAAGTTACAAATTCTAATTGGGGAGTATTTTTTCCAAACTACGATGATAAATTAAGACACCCTTCTCAATTATATGAAGCATTTTCAGAAGGTATTATTTTATTTATTTTAATGAATTTAATTTTTTTTAATAAAAATTATACAATTGGAACCTGCTCATTCATGTTCTTAATACTTTATGGATGTTTTAGAATTGCCACTGAAATTTTTAGAGAGCCGGATATACAAATTGGATATTTATTTGGATATGTAAGTATGGGGATGCTTTTAAGTGCCATAATGATTTTAATTGGGTTTTTAATTTATTTTAAAAGAAATGATGAAACCAAATCTCAAAAAATTTAAAATTACATCAAAAAAACCTTTACCAGTTGATGATTTTATTGAAAAAATTCTATATGAACCTGAGATAGGTTATTATTCTAGCAAAGATCCATTTGGCAAAAAAGGAGATTTTATAACATCCCCTACTATTTCAAATCTGTTTTCAGAAATTGTAGGCATATGGTTAATTTCTTTCTGGGAAAAAATGGGCAAACCTAAAGTGTTTAATTTTGTAGAACTTGGACCAGGAGATGGAAGTTTAACGAAAGTTATAATTAATACTCTAAAAAATTTTCCAGAATGTAATAAAGCTATAAAAATTTACTTATATGAGAAAAGTTTATTTTTAAAAAAATTACAAAAGCAAAATATAGATAATAAACGAATTAAATGGATCAAAAACTTCAACTCAATAAAAAAGGGACCAGTTATTTTTTTTGGAAACGAGTTTTTTGATGCAATACCAATTAAACAGTTTTCGAACATAAATAATGAGTTATTTGAAAAATGTTATTCAGTGAAAGACAATATTAATATTATTGAAAAGTTTATAAGAAGTAATAAAAAAGATTTTGCTCAAATAATGACTTTTGGGACATTAAAAAAACTTAAATTTATTGAGTTTCCTAAAAAGGGGTTATTAGAGTTAAATCCAATAATAAAGAAAATCAATAAACTTTCTGGTGGTATTTTACTTATAGATTATGGTTATTTAAATAGTAATAACTCAAATACCATTCAGGCAGTGATGAATAATAAAAAAATTTCAACTGAGACAATGTTAAAAAATCTTGGTAAAGCAGATATTACTTCACTAGTAAATTTTAATTTATTAAAAGAGTATTTCCTTAAAAATAATCTTAAAGTAAAAAATGTAGTCACTCAAAGGTTTTTTCTAGAAAGAATGGGGATAATTAAAAGAGCGCAGATTTTAGAAAAAAAAAGGACTAATGAAGAACAGAAATATATGAAAGAAACTTTATCTCGGCTACTAGAAGAAAAGCAAATGGGTAGCCTCTTTAAAGTAATTTTTGGATACAAAAATAAAAATAATAATTTTTTTGGCTTTGAATAATGTTTAAATCAAAAAAACTTTCTAAGTTTAAAATGATAAGACATGGGTTTTTTAATCGATTTGGAGGTGTCTCAAAAGGTATTTACAAAGGTTTAAATTGTGGTCTAGGATCTGATGATAAAACTAGAGATGTTAAGAAAAATATAAAAAAAGTTTGCCAAAAAATTGGCTGTAACAAAAATAATCTCGTATTGTTAGATCAAATTCATAGTAATAATGTTTATAAAATAAGTAAAATTCCAAAAAAAAAATTAAAAGGTGACTCATTAGTAACAGATAAAAAAAATATTGCTTTAGGAATTTTGACGGCCGATTGTGCTCCTGTTTTTATATATGACCCAGTTAATAATTTAATTAGTGCGCTACATGCAGGATGGAAAGGAGCGTTCAAAAAAATAGTATCTACTACATTAAGAAAATTTAAGTCAAGTGGTAGTAATTTTAATAATTTAATAGTTGTAATTGGACCTTGTATAGGAAAAGATAGCTATGAGGTAAGAAATGATTTCTTGGATAAATTTATTAAACAAGAAAGATCTAATAAAAAATTTTTTAAAACCAAAAGAAATAAAATATATTTCAGTTTAACAGATTATATTAAAGAGCAACTTCTGAAATTTGGAGTTAAAAACATTGAAATTATCAAAAAAGATACATATTTATTAAGTAACAACTTTTTCAGTGCTAGGAGATCAATTAAAAATAAATTAAATGATTATGGTAGAAATATTTCTGTAATTATGATTAAATAAGATATTCTCAAAAAATGAAGATTCTCACAGGAAATAGCAATAAACAGCTAAGTAATAAAATTTCTAAAAATCTTAAAAATAAATTAGTTAATACCAGTATCAGAAAATTTGCTGATGGTGAGATTTATATTGAGATTAATGAAAATATAAGAGGAAATAGTATTTTTATAATTCAATCTGTATCCTCTCCAGCAAATGATAATCTGATGGAATTACTTCTTTGCATAGACGCACTTAAAAGATCATCTGCAAAAAATATCACTGCAGTAATTCCATATTTTGGGTATGCGAGACAAGATCGTAAGGTTGTACCGAGAACTTCTATTTCTGCAAAATTAGTATCAAACTTAATTACAAATGCAGGAGCTGATAGAGTGGTAACAGTAGATTTACATGCTGGTCAAATTCAAGGTTTTTTTGATATTCCAGTTGATAACCTTTTTGCTACACCAATCTTTGCAAAGCATATTAAAAGGAAAATTAAAAGTAATAATATAATTTGTGTTGCACCTGATGTGGGAGGAGTTGAAAGGGCAAGAGCTTTAGGAAAAAAATTAGATGTTGGATTAGCAATTGTAGACAAAAGAAGACCTAGTCCTGGAAAATCGCAAGTTATGAATGTTATTGGAAATGTTAAAAACAAAATTTGTATTTTAACAGATGATATAATTGATTCTGGAGGAACAATTGTTAATGCGGCGGACGCTTTAGTAAAAAGAGGTGCAAAAGAAGTTCACGTATATGCAACTCATGGAGTTTTTAGCGGTGATGCAGTTAAAAAGATAAAAAGTTCAAAGATTAAAAACTTAGTTATTACAGATAGTATTGATAGTTCAGACAAACTTAAAAAAGTAAGAAATATTGAAGTATTATCAATATCAATATTACTAGCTGAGGCTATTAAAAGGATTTCTAATTCAACATCTGTTTCAGATCTATTTAAATAAATCTTGTAAAATTACCAATCTGCGGTATAAAACCTGCAATTTATGAGCATAATTCAGGCAACAATAAGAGATACAAAAACTAAAGGCCAAGTCAACGACTTAAGAAATAAAGGTAATGTTCCAGGTATAGTTTATGGTGGAGAACAGCCAAATGAAAAAATCTCAATTACAACTAAAGAGTTAAAAAATTTAATAAATAAAGAAAATTTTTTATCTAACGTAATTTCTATTAATTTAGATGGAAAAGAACAAAAAGTTCTAACAAGAAATATTGCTTTTGACACTGTCACTGATGAGCCTATTCATTTCGACTTGATGAGAATTGTTAAAGGCGGAAAAATTATTTTAGAAATACCTGTGAAATTTATAAACAATGAACTATCACCAGGACTGAAACGTGGAGGTGTACTAAATATAGTAAGACGTAAGGTGGAACTGAGATGTCCAGCGGAAAATATTCCAACTGAGCTTGTTGTTGATTTAGAAGGTTTAGATATTGGTACAAGTATAAAAATTTCTTCAATTAGTTTACCTGAAAATGTAACTCCTACGATACAAGGTAGAGACTTTGTGATTGCAACAGTTGCTGCACCTACTGTAGTTAAAGAGCCAGAAAAACCAGCAGAGGCAGCTGAAGGTGAGGCTAGCGAAGGAGCAGAGGCAGCTGCAGAAGGTGGTGATAAAACTTCAACTGATGGTGATAAAGCTGAAAGTGAAAAAGCTAAAGAAGAAGATAAATCTTCATCAGATAAAAAATAATAAATAGTGAAATTTTTTTTCCAGATTTGATTTGATATGTTGTTACTTGTTGGTTTAGGAAATCCGACTCCTAATAGTCAAAATAATAGACATAACATTGGTTTTAAGATTGTGGACGCGATTAACCAAAAATTTGGATTGTCTAAGCAAAAACCAAAGTTTAAGGGATTATTAACTACTGGGAATATTGGTGATAAAAAAATATATGCAATTAAACCTCTCACATTTATGAATAATTCAGGAATTTGTATTAGAGAGCTACTTGAATACTTCAAAATAGATGCAGAAGATGTGATTGTATTTCATGATGATCTAGATATTGAATTTGGAAAAATTAAAGCAAAGTTTGGTGGATCAAGTGCAGGTCATAATGGAGTAGCATCAATTGACAAATTTATAGGCAAGGAATATTCGAGAGTTCGTATTGGCATTGGAAAGCCAGAAAATAAAATATCTGTCTCTGATTATGTGCTAAACGACTTTAATGAAGATGAACAAGTTCATTTAGACTCAATAACAAGTAATATAATTGAGTCTTTAACTATATTGATTGATAAAAAATTAGATTTATTTTCTAGTACTGTTAACAACAATTAGATGGGTTTTAAATGTGGAATCGTTGGATTGCCAAATGTTGGTAAATCTACTTTGTTTAACGCTTTAACAAACTCTAATAAAGCACAAGCAGAAAATTTTCCTTTTTGCACAATTGATCCAAATATTGGCATTGTAGCAGTTCCAGATGAAAGACTTGACAAACTAGCTAAAATTTCGGTTTCAAAAAAAAAAATTAACACCACAATCTCATTTGTTGATATCGCTGGTCTTGTTAAAGGAGCCTCTAAAGGAGAGGGATTAGGTAATAAATTCTTATCCCACATCAGAGAAGTTGATGCCATTATTCATATGATCAGATGTTTTGACTCAGATGACATTCAAAATGTTAACCCAACCATTGATCCTGTCAGAGATTTGGAGATTATAGAAACTGAAATGAAGTTAGCTGATTTAGAGTCAATTCAAAAGAGACTTGAAAAAAAGAATAAAAAAAATGTTGATATTGAAGAGCTTAAATTACTTCAGACAGCCCAAAAGATAATCGATGAGGGTGGAGATTTGTCACTGATCACAAATGAATTTGATGAAAAACTTTTAAAAAGTAGTGGACTTCTTAGTACTAAACCAAAACTATATGTATGCAATGTAGACGAAGAGAGTATTAAGTCAGGTAACAAATATACAGATGACTTTATGAAAAAATTTGGTGAAAAAAATACATTGGTAATTTCTGCAGATATAGAAAATCAAATAAACGAATTAGAGGATGAAAATGAAAAAAAAAATTATATGAAAATGATAAATATGTCGGAGACAGGACTTAATTCATTAATAAAAAAAGGATACAAACTTTTATCCTTACAAACTTTTTTTACATCTGGACCAGAGGAGACTAGAGCTTGGACTATTACTAAGGAGTCTACGGCACCAAATGCTGCAGGAGAAATTCATTCTGACTTTGAAAAAGGATTTATAAGAGCTGAAACAATTTCTTACGAAGATTTTTTAAATAATCAAGGGTGGTTAAAATCTAAAGAGGCTGGGAAAATGAGATTGGAAGGTAAAGAATATATTGTTAAAGACGGAGATATTTTAAACTTTCGTTTCAATACGTGACCAGATTTTTTTCATACTGAAATAAACCAAAACTGTTAAAACAGATAAATATATTATTACTCTAAAACCTAGTTTGTGTCTTGTTTCTAAGTGAGGCTCTGCAGTCCATTGCAAAAAAGTTGTAACATCTTTAGCCATTTGATCTACTGTTGCTTTTGTTCCATCAGCATACTCTACAATGTCATCATCTAAGGGGGATGACATTTTTATTTTGTTACCATACATATATTTGTTGTAATAAACACCGTCATCGAGTTCCATACCTGCTGGTGGCTCATCATAGCCCATTAAAACAGAATAAATATAATTTGCCCCACCTTTTCTAGCTTTTACAAGAACTGACATATCTGGAGGATATGCTCCACCATTTGCTGCAATTGCTTCTTGAACGTTTGCATAAGGCATTACAAATTTGTCTGATAATTTTGCTGGTCTTTCAAACATTTCTCCATCACTATTTGGTCCGTCTGTTACCTCAAAGTTTGAGGCAATTGCTTTAGCCTCAAGCTCTGTAAACTCTGGTCCACCTTTTTCTGCAAGATTTCTATAACTTAAATGTTTAAGTGAGTGGCACGAGGCACAGACCTCTGTATAAACTTGATATCCTCTTTGTAAGGAAGCTCTATCGAATTTACCAAAAAAGCTCTTAAAAGACCAATCAACTTTTAATAATTCTTGCTGTTCTCCAGCTGCATTTGCTCTCGATAAAATTAATGATGAAATTATAACAAATAAGAAAGTTAATTTTAAAAAGATTTTCACAGCTTCTCTTTAAAATCTGAATTATTTCTAGCCATCGCCATGTCAGCAGATCCACCCAATACTGGCTCAGTTATACTTAGAGGTAATGGGGTAGTTTTTTCCTTCATACCTAAGAAAGGTAAAATTATTAAAAAGTGTGCAAAGTAATAGGCTGTCGCCACTCTTGCTATTAATAAATACAAGCCCTCCGCAGGCATTGCTCCAACGTAACCAAGTATTAATACATCAGCAACTAAAAACCAGTAGAATTGTTTGTAAATAGGTCTAAAAACAGTTGATCTAACTTTTGAAGTATCTAACCAAGGTAAAATCACTAATACAAATATTGCAGCAAACATTGCAATTACCCCAAGCAGTTTATCAGGGACTGATCTTAAGATTGCATAAAATGGTAATAAGTACCATTCAGGCACAATATGAGCTGGTGTGACTAGTGGGTTTGCCTCAATATAATTGTCGGCATGACCTAAAATATTTGGTGAAAAGAATACAAAGAAAGCAAATATTAATAAAAATATCAAAAGTGCAAATGCATCTTTTATCACTATATACGGATGAAAAGGAACTGTGTCTTTAGATGGTTTTTTTATATCTATTCCAATAGGATTATTGTTTCCAGGAACATGAAGTGCCCAAATGTGAAGAACTACTAATCCTAAAATTAAAAAAGGAAACAAATAGTGTAAACTAAAAAATCTAGTTAAAGTTGGATTGTCAACTGAATATCCTCCCCAAAGCCAATTCGTGATACTCTCCCCTACTAAAGGAATGGCACTAAATAAGTTAGTAATTACTGTTGCACCCCAGAAACTCATTTGTCCCCATGGAAGGACGTATCCCATAAATGCAGTTGCCATCATAAGGAAATAAATCAACATACCTATGATCCAAATTACTTCTCTTGGTGATTTATAAGAACCATAATACAAAGATCTAAAGATATGGATATATACAGCTAAGAAAAACATTGATGCACCGTTCGCATGCACATATCTTATTAACCAGCCATAATTTACATCTCTCATTATGTGTTCTACGCTTTGAAAAGCTAAGTCAGCGTGAGCTACATAATGCATGCCTAAAACAATTCCAGTAATTATTTGAGTAATTAAGCAAAAAGTAAGAATTCCTCCAAATGTCCACCAGTAATTTAAGTTTTTAGGAGTTGGATAATCTGTTAAATGGTTTGCAAGTGTTAATAATGGAAGTCTATCATTAAACCATTTTCCAACTTTTGATTTAGGTGTATATTCGTGATCACTCATAAAATTTTTTATCCAATCTTTATAGTATTGCTGTTTACAAATTCATATTTTGGCACTTCCATATTAGTTGGTGCTGGCCCTTTTCTAATTCTTCCAGATGTATCGTAATGTGAACCATGACAGGGACAAAACCATGCACCATAGTCTCCTTTATCAGTTAAAGGTACACATCCAAGGTGAGTACATACCCCTAACATCACAAGCCACTCAGGATTTTTTGCTCTGTCCTCATCTTTTTCGGGATGTTTCAGTTCACTTAAATCAACTGCTCTCGCACTGTCGATTTCCTCTTTAGTTCTTCTTTTAATAAAAACCGGTTTACCTCTCCACAAAACTGTAATTGATTGACCAGGTTCTACAGCACTTATGTCTACTTCTGTGCTTGCTAATGCCTTTACAGATGCGTCAGGGTTCATTTGATCAACTAAAGGCCAAACAACAGCACCAACGCCTACTGCACCTGCGGCAGTTGTTGCTGTCACTATAAAATCTCTTCTATTTGGCTTCTTTTTTTCTGAGTCGGACATTTATTATTTTAATTTTTTCTTAATATATGATTTCATATATGAAGAAAAACGTTATTTTTCCATGGTAACAATGACACACAAAAAAACTAAATCGATGCCTAAAATAGCACTTTACGAGCCTGATATACCACAAAATACGGCTGCGATAGCTCGAACTTGTTCTTGCCTTGGAGCTGTTCTTGAGATTATAGAGCCTTGTGGGTTTTTACTGAATGACAAGCGTTTTAAAAGAGTTGTGATGGACTATCTGGATGAAAAATTGATGAGGATATACAAAAGTTCAGATGAATTTTTTCATGCAAAAAAAAATGATAGAGTAGTTTTGATGACTACTAAGGCCAGTAAAATTTATACTGAATTTAAATTTAAAGGCAATGATACATTGCTTTTTGGAAGAGAGAGTGCCGGTGTACCAGATGAGGTTCATAAAAGATTAGAGAATAGGATAAAAATACCAATGATTGAAAAAAAAAGATCCTTGAACCTGGCATCTTCAGTTGCAATAGTATTGTCAGAAAATATAAGACAATCAAATATCTATGAATCAAACAATTAAAAAAAAACTAGCTCGAAATTGGTTTAAAACTTTGCAAGAAGTAATTTGTCAGGAAATTGAAGAATTAGAAGCGAAAAAAAATATCTTCAAAATTAAAAATTGGGAAAGAGGTAAAAATTCAAATGAAGGTGGGGGCCAATTTAGAATTTTAGAAAATGGAAAAATTTTTGAGAAAGTAGGTGTAAATTTTTCAGAAGTGTATGGAAAATTTTCAAAAGAATTTAGGAACAGAATCCCTGGGGGAGATAAAAATCCAAACTTTTGGGCAGCGGGTATATCAGTAGTAATGCATATGAAAAACCCTCATGTTCCTGCTATGCATTTTAATACTAGATATATTTATACTTCTCATGGATGGTTTGGTGGAGGGATGGATGTTACCCCTTGCCTGAAAGATAAAATATTAGAAAAATGGTTTCATAATGAATTAAAGAAATCTTGTGACAAACATAATAAAAATTTTTATAAAAAATATAAAAAATGGTGTGATGAATATTTTTATTTGCCACACAGGAAAGAACCAAGAGGTATAGGGGGAATTTTTTTTGATTATAAAAAAGAAAATTGGGAAAAAGATTTTAATTTCGTAAGAGAGGTAGGAATAAGTTTTAAAAATATTTTTAGAGAAATAATACTGAAAAAATATAAAAAAAAATGGTCAAATAAACAAAGAGAAATTCAATTAGAAAAAAGAGGTCGATATGTTGAATTTAACTTGCTTTATGATAGAGGTACAAAGTTTGGTTTACAAACGAACGGTAATGTTGAAGCTATTTTAATGTCATTACCACCTGTTGCAAAATGGAAATAAATTATGGAAAAAGAACCAATCACAGTTAGAGGTTTAGAAAAATTAAAAGAAGAATTAATTTGCTTAAAAGAGAAAAAAAGACCAGAGATAGTTGCAGCTATAGCGGAAGCAAGATCACATGGGGACCTTAAAGAAAATGCCGAATATCATGCTGCAAAAGAACAACAATCTCACAATGAGGGAAGAGTTCAAGAAGTTGAGGATATAATTGCTAGAGCAAATGTAATTGATGTTTCTAAATTAGATAATGATGGAAAAGTTATATTTGGTTCAACAATAATGCTACAAAATTTAGATACTGAAGAAAGTTTGAAATATAAAATTGTTGGAAAAGATGAGGCAGATTTAAAAGAAAAACTAATATATTTTAAATCGCCAATTGGTATGGGTCTGATTGGTAAAAATAAGGGTGATTTAGTTGAAATTAAAACTCCTGCAGGCGTCAAAAATTTTGAAATAAAAGACGTTAAATATATTTAATTATTAAATACGTTATCAATTTCTTTATTACTTAATTTAAATCTGTTATTTAACCACAAGTCCTCGAGTAATCTAATTTTTTGTCCAAATTCTTTACCTTCTTTTAAATTGTATTTTTCAAGTAAATCCTGTGCTTTTAACGGAAAAATAGGTTTTTCAAATTGTTCAAAATATTTTTTTAATTGAATTAGTTTTTTTGGTACTGTTTTAGAGTTAAAAATTTTCAAATCTATTAAATCAATAACGTAAGATTTACTATTAAAATATAAAATTCTTTGAAGATTTTTTTTATTGAAATAGTCTTTTTCAGAGAATAATTCATAATTCTCAATAAGAAACTTTATTCTTTTTTTATCTTCATTTGATAAATTATACTTAAATAAAAAATAATTTGCATTATCAGTTCCATCTATAATTAAGAAGGAAATCAAAAAAATAAATGTTTTGTTTTTAAATATATTTTTTGAGTAGTCATTCATTTTTTCTAAATTATTAAGATTAACAAGCTGAGGAAAAATTGTTGTTAAAATTTCTAATGAAAAAGAATCTTTTGATAATTGCAAAAAATTTTTAGATAAAATAATTTTCTTTAATTCGCTTATTAATCTTTCTTTTGAAAGATTGGCTACACCTGCAATGTTTTGCTTAATTGATTTTTTTACTGATGAATTATGGGGGTGATTACTATAATTTATAAAGAATCTCAAATATCTTAAAATTCTTAAATAATCTTCTTGAATTCTATTATCTGCATTACCAATAAAAATTACCTTTCCTTCTTCTATATCTTTGGCACCTCCATTTGGATCAAACAAATTACCATCTTTATCAGCATAAATAGAATTAATGGTAAAATCTCTTCTTGATGAATCCTTTAACCAGTCTGTTGTATATCTAACGATTGCATGTCTTCCATCGGTATCAACATCTTCTCTTAATGATGTGATCTCAAAATTTTTTTGTCCTATATTTGCAGTAATAGTTCCATGTTTTATGCCAGTTTGAAAGAATTTAATGTTTTTTGATTGCAAACATTCTATAACTTGGTTTGGATTTAAATTTACAGCAAAATCAATATCATCCACATCTTCTTGATTTAAAATTTTTCTAACACATCCACCTACATATCTAAGTTCACTTGTATTATTAAAATTTGATATGGCTTCAAAAAGTTTTGAAACTTCAGTGTTGTTGTATATGCTTAAAAAAGAGCTATCTTTCGGTGTAAGTTTTCTGTTTGTTTTAAATATTTTTCTAAAAAAATTATACATAAATGGCTGGGGTGCTAGGATTCGAACCTAGGATGGCGGTACCAAAAACCGCTGCCTTACCACTTGGCTACACCCCAAAATTAATTTCATATATCACAAAAAAAAAGCTTTATATAGTTTTTGATAAATTACACCAATAGTTTTTATAATTTTTTCTTAATAATTTCTTTGCATTTAGTGCGGCTTTTTTGGACTTAAAATACCCAACGATTGTTGAACCAGATCCTGTCATTCTTACATATGAATTTTTATCAATATTTAAAAAATAATCTCTAAGCTTCTGAAGTCTAGGATATTTTTTTGTAGATATGATTTCTAAATCATTTTTTAACTTTGATATTAAATTAAAGTCAATATTTTTTGACCTTATTTTTGATAATTGTGGTTTTGAGTAATGTCTAACTCGCTTAAAAATACTTTTTGTAGAACAGCCAAAATTTGGCTTAACCATTAAAACGAAAATTTTTAAATTTTTTTTAATTTTTGTAGTCTTTTTTTTGTAAGAAATAATTAAATTTTTTTGATCATTGCCTAAGATTACATCTGACCCTATTTTAAAACATAAATTATATTTCTCCTTTAATGATAAATTAATTTTTTTTTTTTTTTCAAAGTAATTTATTAAAGAAGCCGCATTCATTGAGCCCCCGCCAAGTCCAGCTTCTTGAGGAATATTTTTTTTAATTAAAATTGAATATTTATAATTTTTTAATTTTTTTTTTTTATCCAGAATATTTAGCAAATTACTAACGGTATTTACTTTTGGGATTTTATTAGAGAAACGTCCTGAAAATTTTACTATATGATTTTTATTATTTGTTCTTTTTATTGAAATTTGATCATGTAACTCGACAAAAGCAACTAGAGTTTCTAAATCATGAAGTTTCGATTTTTGTTTACCAAGCACGTTGAGAGATAAATTAACTTTTGCATGTGATTTAATCTTTTCAAATCTCATTAATTATGATTTTTCTAAACCCTCTAATAATTTAGATTTTATTTTTGATTTCATTTTATCTTCTGTTTCTTCAAGCTCTAAAACAGCTCGCCAATAATAATTTGCTTGTAGTTTTTTATTTAGTTTCCAAAGAACGTCACCATAATGATCGTTAACAATTGGATCATCTGGCATAAGCTGCAACGCTCTTTTTAAATATTTTTCAGCATTGATATAATCACCAATCAAATAATATCCCCAACCAACAGAGTCTGTTATATACGGATCGTCCTCTTTTTGTTTGTAGGCTGACTGTATCATTTCTATTGCTTCATCTATTTTATAGTTTCTCTCTAGCCAGCTATAAGCAAGATAATTCATAGTATATGGTTCGTTTGGATATATTTTTAAACTCTCCAACATATCTTTGTCCGCTTTTTCATAATTTCCCATCCTTTCATAGCTGCTACCTCTTCTGTATAGAATCCTGGAGAGTGCATAAGAATTCTTTTCAACTTTTTTCATTAATTCAGTGTAATATTCGATAGCAATTTCATAATTTTCGAAACCTTTATTAATGTTTGCATAGTCATAGAGGATTTTTAAAGTTGGAGACTTAATAGAATTGAAATGCTTCTCAATATAAATTGCAGCTTCTTCTTCTGAATTATCTTCAGATAATATTCTCCCGATCTTTTTTGTTTTATACCAAAAGTATAATTTATCTTTTTTTTTGAAATCTTCTAAAATTTTATTAGCTTGGTAATTATTCTTATTTAAGTAATAATTTTCAGCAAGCAAAGTCCGATTGAAATAAAATTTAGGATTTAGGTATTCTGATATTCTTAAATAAAAATTTGACTGATCAAAAATATTTTGTGTAGAAAATAAATTAGATACCAAATAAAAAATCTCAGCTAAAATATCATTTTCATTTTTACAAGAGAAATGAGTTTTAAATTTTTTATAATTTTCGTTATCGATCCAATCTTTTATTTGATGTAATAATATACTATCTCCTAAAGGTTCAATCCTTTTAGATACTTCATTTACTTTTTCAAGTTCTTTATTCTCAATCAGATTTGCAAAATAAAAATACATGTATCTCGAGTAATCTCCATCAGAGCTATTTAATAACCTTTCAAAATATGAATTTGTTTTTTTTGAATTTAAATAACAATTCTGAAAAGCAGTTGAAATTAAACTTAATGATCCATATTTGTTATCTTCAATAGCTTGTTTTTTAAGAAACAGATAATTAAAATCTTTTAAAATTTTGTAAATTACATATTCGTAAGTTCCATCGTCTTTGTCCATTTGAAATTCTTTGATTCTTTTATTGGCTTGTTTAAAATCTTTTTTCTTAAAGCTATCAACTAAAAGGAGAAGGTTAAGCTCAAAGGTGTTTGAATTAATATCATTTTTTGAAATTTTTATTTGATCTATTCCTTTTTTAACTTGTCCATTTAAAACTAGTGAAAATACATACTTTTTTAAAAAATTATCATGTTTTTGGATAAGAAATTTAGATGAATTAAAATAATCTAGTGCTGCCTCATTTTTTTGATTACCTGATGAAACTAAAGCAGAAAAATAATTAGAGAGATACTTTTGATTGAATTTATTATCTTCAGAAGTACTTGAATATGTACTGGTCTGCAGTGCTAAAAATGATAAAATTATTAATAAAACTTTCATATTTAAACTTATGACTTTAAATCTAAAAAATCAAAAAGACATATTAAACCTTGAAAATCTTAACTCAAATGAAATTGAATATATATTTAGCGATAAACCAATCAACAGACTTGAAACTAAACCACAGCTAGAAGATAAAAAAAAACTTCTTTTAGAATTAAAAAGCGAAATCGGAAATATAGATAATTGCGAACTGAAAAATAACGCTACGCAACTAGTATTTGCAGATGGGAACAGCGAAAGTAAAATTATGCTAATCGGTGAAGGTCCAGGCCAAAAAGAAGACGAGCAAGGAAAGCCATTTGTAGGAGATGCAGGGCAATTATTGAATAAAATGTTAGAGGCTATTCAAATAAAAAGAAACAATATTTATATTACTAATGTGGTTAACTATCGACCACCGAATAACAGAAAGCCTGAGCCTTCAGAAATTAATAGATATTCAAATTTTCTTAGAAAACATATTTCGATTATTGATCCAAAAATATTAATTCTGATGGGTAGTACAGCCATGGAATCACTTTTTGGATCTAAGATAAAAATTTCAAAAGAAAGAGGTGTTTGGAAAGATTTAATCATTCATAATAAAACATACTTAACAATGATCACATTTCACCCAGCATATTTATTAAGGCAAGCTGAACAAAAAAAATATTCTTGGGCTGATTTAAAACAAATTAGGAAGAAAATTGATGAATTAAGAATATTAGTCTAACTTTACGATGATAGAAATACATAAAAAATATATAAATTGGTGGAGAAAAAAACTTAATCTTTCAAATTATGGATTATTGTGGATTACTTTTATTAAAGGGTTGATAGTTGGAGTACTTTTATATCATTTTTTTATTACTTAATGAAAAAAATTATAGCTGGAGTTGATGAAGTTGGTAGAGGAAGTTTAATTGGTCCAGTATATGCTGCAGCTGTTATTCTAAAAAAAAATATTAATAAGAAAGAGATCAAAGATTCAAAAAAGTTAAATAAGTTTGATAGAGAAAAATTAGCAAAATATATAAAAAAAAATTCCATTTGGACTTTAGGATCTGCCTCAGTTAAAGAAATAGAAAAACTAAATATTTTAAATGCTAGTTTATTAGCCATGAAGAGAGCTATAAAAAAACTAAAAGTTAAACCAAATTTAGTACTTATTGACGGAAATAAATCACCAGAAATAAGTAATTATCTTGTTAAAACAATAATTAAAGGAGACCAAAAAATTAAAGAAATATCAGCAGCATCAATAATTGCAAAAGTTTCAAGAGATAAACTGATGCTCAAAATGTCAGAAAGTTTTAAAAAATATAAATGGGATTTAAATGCTGGTTATGGAACTAGAGATCACATTAATGCAATTAGAAAATATGGAGTAACTAGATTTCATCGAAAAACATTCAATCCAATACACAACATATTGAGTCACAGAAAAAAATAGTAACAAGTAGACTCAAAATAATTCAATCTCAGGTTGACGGAGACTCTACTCTGGAGTCTAATTAATAATTAAAAAATGAGTAATCAAACTTTAAAAAACAATATTATTAATGGAGATAGTTTAGAGGAATTAAAAAAAATTCCTGATCAAACTTTTGATCTTATTTTTGCTGATCCCCCTTACAACCTTCAATTAAAAAAAGTATTAAGTAGACCGGATACATCTAAAGTAGATGCTGTAGACGATAAATGGGATCAATTTGAAAGTTTTAAAAGTTATGATGAATTTACTTTTGATTGGTTAAAAGAATGTAAGAGAATTTTAAAAAAGAATGGATCGATTTGGGTAATAGGTAGTTATCACAATATTTTTAGAGTGGGTGCTACAATCCAAGATTTAGGTTTTTGGATACTAAACGATGTAATTTGGAATAAAAATAATCCAATGCCAAATTTTAGGGGAACAAGGTTTACTAACGCACATGAAACACTTATTTGGGCATCAAAAAGTGAGGGGTCGAAATACACTTTCAATTATCAATCATTAAAATGCTTGAATGATGACCTCCAAATGAGATCTACATGGAACCTTCCAATCTGTAATGGCAAAGAAAGATTAAAAAACAATGGAAAAAAACTCCATTCTACTCAAAAACCAGAAGCGTTACTCCACAGAATAATATTAGCCTCATCAAATAAAAATGATTTTATTTTAGATCCATTTTTAGGATCAGGTACCACGGCTGTTGTTTCTAAAAAATTAGGTAGAAAATATTTTGGAATTGAAAAGGAAAAAAATTATTTTGATGCTACAAGAAAAAGATTAAACAATACAGATATTATAAAAGATGAATATCTAGATACACTTCAAAATAATAGATCAAAACCAAGAATTCCTTTTGGATCATTAGTTGAAATGGGCTTAATTAAACCTGGAACAGAAATTTATGATCAAAAGAAAAAAATAAATGCTAAAATTATGGTGGATGGAAGTATCAAATATCAACAATCAGAGGGTTCAATCCATAAGGTTGCAGCAAAAATTATTGGTGCAGAAAGTTGTAACGGATGGACATTTTGGCATTATAAATCGGGAAATTCTTTAAAGCCAATTGATGATTTGAGACAAAGATTAAGGCCTGCAAATTAAGCTCTGTAAATTTTACCCAAATAATTTTCAAGAAATTTTTTATTTTTTGAGAGATATTTCAAAATTTTATTTCTAATAAAAATATTGATGGGATTTGATAAGTGAAATGTAAAATGGTTTAATTTTGATTTATTATTTATAGAAGAAATACTACGAATCCTTTCTTGATAGAATTCATTTGTACCACTAAAAATACTTTTAAATATATCGTTTGCAGTTTCAATACTTTGGGAAGCTCCTTGAGCAAATGATGGAGGGAATGTAAATAAAGCATCGCCTGACAAAAATATATTTTTTTTATTTAGACTTGGAAATTCGCTGCTAACGTGAACAGGAAATGATTTCAATTCACTTAAATTTTTTGAGCTTATTTGCGATGTTTTTTGTAAACCTGATACTAACGATGCTAAAAATTCTTCAGATTTGAATAAATCATGATTTTGCAATTCATCTGAGGATAATTTTTTTTTTATAATAGCTACAAAATTGTATTCATTATTTTGATTTACTGGGTAGATCACATAGTGACTATTTGATCCCATATATATTGAAATATCACTACCATAATCACCATTTAATTTACCTCGCAGTGCAACATTAAGATTATATTTTGGATATATGCTTTCATTAAAAATTAGTGACCTCGTTTTTGAAAAAATACCGTCCGAAATAATTAAGTAATCGAATTCTTCATTTTTATTATCTCCAAAAGAAATTCTGATGCCATTAGAATTATCTACTTTTGTTATATTTGAATTAAATTTTATTTTTTCTTGTGGGATGTTTTGAAATAAGAATTTTAATAATGTTGATCTTTTTAAGGTTGTGTATCGATTTAATGTATCATTAAATTGTGTAAGGTCTATATCGCAAATTTTTTTGGAATTATTTGCTTGTATGAAATTCACTTTTGACGGAAAGCTAACTTCAGATGCAGGTAGATTTTTAAATCCTATACTATTTAATAATTTTATACTATTTACTGATAATTGAATTCCATAACCTTCAAGGAAATTAAAATTATCTTTTTTTTCAAATATCTTATATTCAAAATCTTTTTCATTATTTAAAAGATTTGCAAAATATAAGCCTGATATCCCTCCACCAATAATCGCAATTTTTTTCATTAATTTATTTGATAGTATTAAGTATTTTCTTTGTAAACGAAGGTAAAGTCCAATTGCTTAAATCTTTAACATTAATAAAAAATCCATCGCTCTTTTCTGGTAAATTATTTTTCATATTAATTGCAATTTTCATATCCATATTTGACATTTTTATATTGATTCTTTTTCCTAAATGATTTTTAAATTTTGTCTTAGGTATCTCATTCATAGGGAATATAGGCATATCTTTTAAAAAGTTAAATTTTCTGTTTTTTAAAAGATAATAATTATTCTGCTTATTTTGAAAAATATTTGCTTCAAAAAACTTTTGTTTATTAAATTTATTTATTTTAATTATTTCAAAGTCATTTTTTTTAAAGGATTTGCAATTTGTTGAGATAGGACATTGATAACAAAGTGGATTGGATGGTTTACAGATTAATGCACCTATTTCCATTATAGCTTGAGCATAATCACTAGCTCTAATTGTCTCTCCAAAAAAAATTTTTTTTTGGTGTAAATTTTCTTTAGAAATTTCTTTTTCTTTTTTTAAATAAAATACTCTTTTTAAAATTCTTTCAACATTTCCATCTAAAGGAATTATTTTTTTATTGAATGCAATTGCCATAATTGCATTAGACGTATAATTCCCTATTCCAGGTAGTGATTTTAAATCGTCCTCATTTTTTGGAAGCTGGCCCTTAAATTCATTTATAATTTGTTTTGCTGATTTTTTAAGATTTCTGGCTCTTGAATAATACCCTAATCCTTCCCAACATTTCATCAATTTAGCATCTCTAACTCTTGATAAACTTTTTAAATCTGGGATTTTAGAAACAAAATTTTCAAAATATGGTATTACAGTCTTCACTTGTGTTTGCTGCAACATAAATTCACTGACTAGCGTAAAATATTCTTTTTGAGTTCTAGAGACTTTTTTTCGCCAAGGAAGGTCTCTTTTATTATTATCGTACCAATTCAAAATTTTATTTGGTATGTTTTGACTTGTCATATGAATTTTAAATATAATACTAAGCAGAGAACTAAATCTGTTCAAGGACTAAGATCTTTTAAAGATACTTTGCCCCAAGAAGCAAAAAGAATATTGAGTAAAAAAGGTCAAATTTATTCAAATACTTTGGATAATTGGAAATTTCTTGTCGGTAAGGAATTATTTAATGTTTCCTATCCAAGATCATTTAAAAATTCTAAATTAAATGGAAGCTGTTTAAACATAATGGTCAAAAGAGGAAATGAAGTAGATCTTGAATACTCTAAAAAAGAAATAATAAAAAAAATGAATATATTTTTTGGTTATAATGTAGTTGATGACATTAAATTAAAGACTTTTGAGGGAGAGTTTGAAAAAATTAGGGAAGATAAAATAAATAATGCGACAAATAATAAAAATATTAAGAAGATTACCAATATTAAAAATGATAAAATAAAACATTCACTATTAGAATTAAATAAATTATTAAAATCGAGATGAAAAAAATATTAATACAAACATTTATAATATCTTTATTTTTTGTTAGCCTTTATGCAAAAGCAGATATTAAATCGATCACAGAGGGTGATATAGATGCAAAAGTAAAACTTATAGTTTTTGAATCTTTAACATGTAGTCATTGTGCAGATTTCCATAAAAAAGTTTATCCTAGCTTAAAAACTGATTTTATAGATAAAGGTTTAATTTTAATCGAATTTAGAAATTTTCCGTTAGATATGGCTGCATTTAATGCATCAAAAATAGCTCATTGTAAGAATGATGGAAATTCAGAAATACTTCATCATTTATATAAAAATCAAAGTCGCTGGGTAAGAGGAAGCACTATTGAAGATCTCAACAAAAATCTAAAGAAGGTAATTCAAGAATCAAATTTTAAATTAGATTTTGATAAATGTATAGCAGACTCAAAAATTGAAGATTTTATTTTAGAAGACCGAATCAACGGAGCTAAAAACTACAAAATAGAGGCAACACCAACACTTATAATCAATGGTGAAAAGTTCGAAAATACATCCAACTATAAAAAATTAAAAAAATATATAGAAAAACTGATATAAGTCATTGAATGGAGTTTAAAAAAATCCAATTAAATGGCTTTAAGTCTTTTGCGGAGAAAACTAACTTTTTAATTGAAAAAGGCCTTACAGGAATTGTTGGTCCTAACGGTTGTGGCAAGTCAAACATAGTTGAATCTCTTAGATGGTGTATGGGGGAGACTTCGGCAAAAAGTATGAGAGGGTCTGGGATGGAAGATGTTATATTTTCAGGCACATCAAATAAACCCTCAAAAAATATTGCAGAAGTAGTTTTAAGCTTGAATAATGAAAATAAGGATGGACCACACCAATACAACGATCTAGAGGAAATAGAAATTCGAAGAAAGATTGAAAAAGATAAAGGATCAAAGTTTTACATAAACAACAAAGAAGTTAGAGCAAAAGATGCACAAATGTTTTTTGCAGATCTATCTACAGGGGCTCATTCGCCATCGCTAATAAGTCAAGGCAGAATTGGATCATTGGTTACAGCAAAACCATCTGATAGAAGAGCTATTCTTGAAGAAGCTGCTGGAATAGCTGGTTTGCATGTTAGAAGGCATGAAGCAGAAATTAGATTAGGAGCAGCAGAAAATAATTTAAAGAGAGCCGACGAACTTAGAAGACAACAAGAAAAACAATTAGCAAATTTAGAAAAACAAGCTGAGGAAGCTGCAAAGTATAAATTAATTTCAGAAGAAATAAAAAAAGTTGAGGCAGGGCTTTATTATTTAAGGCTTCTAGAAATTGATAAAGAAATCACTTTAGAAAATGAAGTAAATAATGAGGCAGATGGAAAAGTAAAAGAATTTAATAAACAAATTGAAGAATTAGAAACTAAAATTAAAAATGAACTTGAAAGAGTAGAGCCAATAAGACAAAAAAATATTGAAAATTTATCTAAGATTCAAAGGTTAAACCTTGAGCTGAAAGCTTTAGATGAGGAAAGTACTAGAATAAATGAGGAAATAGATACAATTAAAAGCTCTATAAAAGTTATAGATGAAGACATAGATAGAGAAAAAAGCATAGTAATTGACGCAAATTCTAACGAAAAAAGATTAAAAGAGGAGAGAAATATCTTAATTGATACAGATTCAAAATATTATGAAACAGAAAAACTTTCCAATCAAGATCTTGAAAACTCTAAATCAAAATTAAAAAGTGAGCAAGATAGAATGGATGAATTATTAGAGAGTTTTAGTGCTGAATCTTTGCAAAAAAATAATGAAATTATTACCAGCATAAAAAATAAAATCGAAGAAGTTAAAAAACTAATTTCAGAAAATAGAAACCATCAGACAATAAAAATTTTAGATGAATGTATAATTGACTTGTCATATTTAACTATGAAAGTTAAAGAAGTTGAGGATGACGATGTAATTTCAACTCTAACATCAAAAAGTGATCAAATAAAAAAATTACAGGATGATTATGCTGAAACTTATAGTAAAAATCAAAATATAAAAAAAGATTCTGTCAAAAGAAAAGAGCGAATAAGTATAATTGATCAAGAATTTGAAAGCTGGCAAAATCTTTTAACTAATTCTGAAAAAATGGTAAATGAACTTAATACCAGAAAAAATAAACTTGTAGAAAAATTGAGTGTTTTAGAAAAACAACCTCAATCTCAAGCAGAAAAAAAAGGAAAGATTTCCGAAAACCTAAGAATTTCTGAAGATGAAAAAAATGAGAATGAAATTTTAGTTGAAAAAATTGATAATAATATTGCGGAAATTAGAAATCAATTAAACAACACAAAAGAAAATTCAATTGAAATTAGAGAAAAAAAAGCAAGCTCTGGAGCAACCATTGAAGGTTTAAATAAAAGAAGAAATGATCTTTTAGAAAGAGTTATGACAGATTTGAATGTTGAAGAAGGCAATATACTTAATTATTCAAATCTTGAAAAAGATGCTCAATTTCCTGACTTGGTCACTCAAGAAGAATTATTAGATGAAAAAAAGAGAGAAAGAGAAAAACTTGGATCTGTTAACTTAAGGGCAGATGATGAGACTGAAAAATATAAAACTGAAATAAAAAAAATGGAACAAGATAGACAAGATCTTGTTACAGCAATATTTAAATTGAAGGAAAGCATAACAGAACTTAATCAAAAAGGTCGAGAAAGATTGTTAGATGCTTTTGAAAGAGTGAGTAGAAAATTTAATGAGGTGTACACGAAATTGTTTAATGGAGGAAGCGCAAAATTAGAACTCGTGGACTCTGATGACCCACTAGATGCTGGTTTAGAAATGCTGGTCACTCCTCCAGGAAAAAGACTGCAGTCAATTACTTTACTTTCTGGTGGTGAACAAGCTTTGACAGCATTATCACTTATATTTGCAGTATTTCTTACTAACCCATCCCCTATTTGCGTTCTAGATGAAGTCGATGCACCGCTAGATGATGCAAATGTAACAAGATTTTGTAATCTATTAAATGAACTGACAAAGATTACTTCTACAAGATTTATAATAGTGACCCACCACGCATTAACTATGTCAAAAATGGATAGATTATATGGGGTCACAATGCCAGAGAAAGGAATAAGTCAACTAGTTGCTGTTGACCTTCAAAAAGCTGAGAGCATGGTAGCTTAGGCTAATGGAAGAGGAAGATTTTAAAACTCGCCTTAAAAGTGCAAAAAGTAGAGCAAAATCGAAATATTCTGAGAGTAAAGAGCCCTCAACATCAGGTATGGGCCATGCTTTTAAAATGAGCACAGAATTAGTTGCTGCAGTAGCTGTTGGGACAATTATTGGGTTTATTTTGGACAATTGGTTTGGTACTAAGCCATGGTTAATTTTAATATTTTTTTTTGTAGGAGTAATTGCAGGAATTATGAATGTGATTAAATCAGCAAAAAAAATGCAAAAAAAATAAGAGAATATAATGGCATCAAATCCAATGTACCAATTCAATGTTTATAGAATTGGTCCAGAAATTAAAATAGGTTCAGTTGATATCTCTTTCACTAATGCCAGTTTATTCATGGTCATAAGTTCTTTGGCTATTTTGATAATTTTTAATTTAGGAGCAAAGAAAAAAACTCTAATACCAGATAAATTACAATTATTATCAGAATTAAGTTATTCCTTTGTCGCTAAAATGATTAGTGATACAGCGGGATCAAAAGCAAAGCCTTACTTTTCATTTATTTTCTCACTTTTTATGTTTGTGCTCTTTTGTAATATGTTTGGAATGGTACCTTACGCATTTACTGTCACTAGCCATATTATAGTTACATTTGTGTTGGCAGCATTTATTTTCATTGGTGTTACAATAATTGGGTTCATCAAACATGGATTGGGATATTTAAAATTATTTGTACCAAGTGGGGTTCCAATGGTTCTACTTCCACTAATAGTTGTTATTGAAATTATTTCGTATTTAAGTAGACCAATTAGTTTATCAGTAAGACTATTTGCCAACATGATGGCTGGTCACACGATGATGAAGGTATTTGGAGGCTTTGTTATAAGCTTAGGAATTGTAGGTGGATGGCTTCCACTTAGTTTTTCGGTTGCACTTACGGGTTTGGAGATACTAGTTGCTTTTCTTCAAGCATATGTATTTGCAATTTTAACATGCATTTATTTAAATGATGCATTAAATCTACACCATTAATAAAAAAAAGGAGGAAAAATGGAATTAGAAGCAGCAAAAATGATAGGGGCAGGCTTAGCAGCTATCGCACTAGCAGGTGCGGGAGTTGGTATAGGAATTATCTTTGGTAATTACTTATCTGGTGCTATGAGAAATCCATCTGCAGCTCAAAAACAATTCCCTAACTTATTATTAGGATTTGCTTTAGCTGAAGCAACAGGATTGTTTGGACTAGTAGTTGCGTTGATTATTTTATTTGCATTTTAGTTAATGTTAAAAAAAATAGTTATTTTATTATTCGTTACATGCTTCGCATGTTTTAATACAGTATTTGCCGCTGAAAGTGGTGGTATGCCTCAACTTAATCCAGAGTTTTGGATTTCTCAAATCTTCTGGCTTATCATCACGTTTGGAATACTTTTTATTGTTTTGACGAAAGTTATATTGCCTAAGATTAGCGATAATTTAGAAACTAGAAAATCTCAAATACTTGAAAATATTGAGACTGCAGATAAACAAAAAGAAGAAAGTCAAAAAAAAATTGACGAATATGAAAAGATTATTTTAGACAGCAAACTTAAAGCTAAAAGTTACTTTAATGAAGCTAGAGAAAAGATTTTGGATGATATTAATAAAAAAAGAGCTGCATTAGAGAAAGATCTTGATGAAGAAATAAGTGAAGTAGAAAAGGAATTGTCTGATCTAAAGCAGAAGTCAGGGGAAAAAATAAATAAAATAGCAGCTGAAACATCAGCTGAGTTAATAAAAGAGCTAATTGGTGAAGAAGTAAATAGTAGCAGCATAGCAGCAATCGTAGAAGACCAATCAAAAATAAACAGAGAGAGAAAAGATGTTTGATGCAACTTTTTGGGTAGCAATATCGTTTTTTATTTTTATAGGTCTATTGGTATATTTTAAAATACCTCAGAATATAAACAATCTCCTAACAAAAATGATAGGAGATATAAAAAAAGAAATCGATGAAAGTGAAAAGTTAAGAGTTGAGTCAAAAAAACTTTTGGATGAAGCTCAGACTAAACTTAATTCTGTTGAAGGGGAGTCCAAAAAAATTCTTGATCAAGCTAAAGCTGAGTCTGAACAACTTGTTATAAGCATGAATGAAAAATTTCATAAATCTTCTGAAATAAAGAAGAATTTAACTCAAACAAAAATTAATCAGATGAAAGAGGGAGCAATTAAAGAAATCAAAGATACCTCTATTAAAATTGCCCTAGAGTCTGTAAAAAAAATAATAACAACTACAGTTGATAAATCTAAATTAGATAATCTATTTGAAAAAAATCTTGAAGAAGCAAAGACTGAATTAAAAAAAATTAATTCATAACTAAATTACGTTACATTTTCTTAAAATAATATAAAATCCAAATTATGAATTCGATAGTAATAGGATCAGGTTTTGGTGGTATGGCTGCAGCATTAAGGTTAAAAGCTAAAGGCCATAATGTAACCTTGATTGAAAAACATGAAGATTTAGGTGGACGGGCAAGAGTCTTTAAAAAAAACGGATTTACATTTGATGGTGGTCCAACTGTGATAACAGCGCCATACTTGATTGATGAATTATTTCAGCTTTTTGACAAGAATTCAAAAGACTATTTAGAAATAAAATCTTTAAAAACTTGGTATCAATTTGTTTTTGAAGATGGTTTTAAGTTTGACTATTCTGGTGATGAAGAAGAGATGGTTAATCAAATAAAAAAGATTAACGAAAAAGATGTTAACGGATACAAAAATTTAGTTAATTTTACAAAAAAGATTTTTGATAAAGGTTTTACCGAACTATCAGATGTCCCATTTGATAAACCCTCTTTTATGTTAAAGCAAATACCCTCTTTATTTAATCTAAAGAGTTATAAATCTGTTTATGGTTTGGTTTCCTCATATATTGAAGATGAAAAATTAAGAAGATTACTTAGTATGCATCCTCTATTGGTAGGTGGTAATCCATTCACAACAACATCAATATACGGATTAATTTTATATTTAGAAAAAAAATGGGGAATTCATTATTCAATGGGTGGTACTGGTCAAATAATAAATGGTATGGAAAAACTTATGAATGAAGAAAATATAAAAATATTAAAAGGTTTTGAAGTAAATAAAATTATATCAAATAAAAATAAAATAACTGGGGTTGAACTAAATAATGGAGATAGAATAGAAACAGATAATGTTATTTGTAACGCTGATCCACCTGCAGTTTACTCAAAATTAGCAAATACAAATAATAGTAATTCTATTTTTAATTGGAAAATGAAAAGAATGGAATATTCAATGGGTTTGTTTGTTTATTATTTTGGAACCAAAAAAGTTTATGACGATGTTGAACATCATACAATCAAATTTGGAGATAAGTACAAGGAACACTTGGACGATATTTTTAACAATAAAAAATTAAATGACGATATTAGTTACTATTTACATAGACCGACAGCTACAGACAAATCGATGGCGCCTGATAATCATGATTGTTTTTATGTGTTGGTTCCAGTTCCTAATAACCAATCTGGTATAGACTGGTCTATTGAGGGAGATAAAATGAAAAACTTAGTTATTAAAAAAATGGAGGAAAGTTTACTACCTAATCTAAGTAAAAATATTGTTGAGGATTTTTATTTAACGCCAGATTATTTTGAGAAAGAGTTAAATACAAAATATGGCTCAGGTTTTTCTATTCAACCAAAATTTACTCAATCAGCTTATTTTAGATTTCATAATAAATCGGAGATTTTTGATGGTTTATATTTTGTTGGAGCAGGTACTCACCCTGGAGCAGGTGTGCCAGGAGTACTATCTTCAGCAAAAGTCCTAGACAAAATTTTGTAATGGAGAAAAAGAGTTTTCTATCAATATACGCAAAATCATTTAACTGGGCTGGTTTTTTTCTTCCAAAAGAAACTTATTTGAAATGTTCTAATTTATACGATTTTTGCAGAACTTTAGACAATATAGCAGACAACGAAGGTATAATTGATGTTAAGTTAAGAAGATTTTTAAACTTCAAAAATAATTTTATCAATAAAGAATTTCAGAACCATATAATTAAAAATATGTGGGTATTAATGGATGAATATAATATTTCCACAAAAATTGTAGAAGACTTATTCGATGGTGTGGAGTCTGATATTCAAAATGAAGTAAGATTAAGTTCAAAAAAGGAATTATTAATTTATTCATATAGAGTAGCGGGGACTGTTGGATTAATGATGGCAAAGATTCTAAATGTTACAAACTCTAGCTCTCTTAAATCAGCTATAGATTTAGGTATAGCAATGCAGCTTACAAATATTTCTAGAGATGTAATAGAAGATTCTAAAAATAAAAGGTTTTATATAAAACATAATTTTGAAGCCATAAAAGAAACATTGGCAATTGCAGATTTATTTTATGATAGTAGCTTTTCTTCAATAAAGGATATTCCATTAAATCTTAGGTTTTCAATTTTAGTAGCAAGAAGAATTTATAGGCAAATTGGTAAAAATATTATTAAGAAACAAACAATTCAAGATTACAACCAATCAGGTAAAATTTTTGTTAGTAATAGTGGCAAAATATTGCAAACATTATTATCAATATATGACTTGCTTAAACTATCATTGATTAAAAACCATAATCACCTTAGAGATAAAGAACATGAATTAATTAGTGAGGAAATAAATTTAAATGAAAGATTTTGATTTTATCATAATTGGTGGTGGTTGTGCAGGATTATCTTTAGCATATGAATTAGAGATCAATAATAAGTTAAAAAATAAAACTTTAGCTATTATTGAGCCAAGAGATGAATATAAAAAAGATAAAACTTGGTCTTTTTGGAAAACATTCCCACATAATTTTGAGGATTGTGTAAAAAAAAATTGGAAACATTTCTCCATAAATGTGCCTCAAAAAACAAGACATCTAGAGTGCGATAATTATCATTATCAAAGTATTGATAGTGGGTTATTTTATGAGAAGATAAACAACAAATTAAAAGAAAATAAAAATATTTCCTTTCACAAAAATGATCAAAATATAAATTTTGATAACTCCTTGGTATTTAATAGTGTCCCAAATTTAAGTAATCAAAAATCTGGTCTTTGGCAACATTTCTGTGGAGTAGAAATAGAGACAAAAAAGGAATTTTTTGATGAAGAAATGATGAATCTTATGGATTTTGATTGTGAACAGAGAGGAAGTGTTCATTTTTTTTATACACTTCCATATTCGAAAAAGACAGCATTAGTTGAAACAACATGGTTATCAGAAATGAATGACGATTCCCAAAAAGATTATGATCAGCAAATCAAAGAATATATTGAGAATAATCTAAAAATAAAAGATTATAAGATTACATACAAAGAAGTGGGTGCTATACCTCTTTTTTACCCAATAATTGACCAGGTAAAAAATAAAATTAATATTGGAACAGCTGGTGGTATGACAAGGTTAAGTACTGGTTATACTTTTCTTAATATTCAAGAACAAAGTAAATATATAAGAGAAAATATCGAAAATATTAGTAAATTGAAAACTTTTCAAATTAAAAAAAAATATCAATTTCTTGATAATATTTTTTTAAAAGTTCTTAAAAATAACCCAAGCAAAATGCCAAATATTTTTTTTAGGATGTTTAATAATAAATCTAATACTGTTATAAAATTTTTGTCGAATAGAAGTAACTTATTTGAAGATTTATCAATAATATTAAAAATGCCTAAATGGATTTTTATAAGAGCACTTTTTTAAATTAAATGATTAGAATTAATTTTTACCACTCTTTAATTTTTTTTAATTTATGTATACTTTTATCTGGAATAAAATATCTGAGGGAAGGAAGTTTCTTACTAATTTCATTGTTTCTAATTTTAACAATTGGAATATCTCATGGTTCTCTGGATCATATTAAAGGTAAAAAACTGATTAAATATTTTGGATATAGATCAATGGGTATTTTTTATTTGAGTTATTTGCTTATTGGTGCAGTTATAATATTAATTTGGTTAATATTTCCAAAATCATTACTTTTCTTATTTTTAATTATAGCTGCTTATCATTTTGGTAAAGAGGACTCTGAATTTATTAATCAAAAAGAAAAGTTTGAATTAATTTATTTTTTAAAAGGATCATTAATAATTACATCCCCCTTGTTTTTCCATAAAGAGGAAACACTGGCAATATTCGAAACATTAAATTTTTATATTTCAAATAATTTAATAATATCTAACGAGATATTGTTCATATTTATCTTACTATCTTTAATTTCTGGAATTATTTTATCGTTAAACAAAAGTATCGAAGCAAAGTCATTATTATTAATGGATTATTTATCAATATTAATCCTAAATTATTTTCTTAATCCAATAATTGCTTTTACGATTTACTTTTGCTTTTTACATTCTATTAGGCACTCAATTTCTTTGATTAGAGAAATAAATAAAAATTTGACAAAAGGTTTGCCAATATTCATTAAAAAAGCCCTTCCACTAACAATTTTGACAATTTTAGGATATATTATTTCAATATCAATTCTGAATAATTATAACGAATTTAATGAAACTATATATCAGGTTATTTTTATTGGATTGGCCTCATTAACTTTTCCACATATATTGCTCGAATATTTAATTGAAAAAAATGAGCAATAAAAATATTAATTTAATTGGTTGGATTTTATTCATTATTTCTGCATTAGGTTTTATCATATCAAGTGTAGGAAGTTTTTGGGCTCTGTTTGGAAGTCTTTTTTTTTTAATTGCGTGTATTGTTTTTTTAATCCCTTTTTTTAGAAAGCACGAGAGTGAAAAATAATCATATAAAAATACTTTTAGCAGCTCCAAGAGGATTTTGTGCCGGTGTTGACAGAGCAATTGAAATTGTGAAGAAAAGCATAGAAAAATATGGTGCTCCTGTATATGTAAGACATGAAATAGTTCATAACAAGTACGTAGTAGATGGCTTAAAAAAAATTGGTGCAATATTTGTTGAGGAAATTGATGAAATTGAAGACAAAACAAGGCCTGTCATCTTTTCAGCTCATGGTGTACCAAAATCTGTTCCTCAAGAAGCAGAAAGTTTAAACATGATTTTTGTTGATGCAACATGTCCGTTGGTATCTAAAGTTCACAGAGAAGCAGAAAATTTAAATAAAAAAGATGTTCAAATTTTGCTTATAGGTCATAAAAACCATCCTGAAGTAATTGGCACAATGGGCCAAGTAGCTAATGGTAAGATTGATCTTATTGAAACTACAGATGATGCAAAAAATTATCAAAGAGGTAAAAACGACAAACTTGCTTACATTACGCAAACAACATTGTCAGTTGATGATACTAAAGATATTATAAATGTTTTAAAAGAACGCTTTCCTGATATTCACGAGCCAAAAAAAGATGATATTTGTTACGCAACAACAAATAGACAAGCAGCAGTAAAAAAAATTGCAAAAGAGTGTGATAATTTGTTTGTAATTGGTAGTAGAAATTCATCTAACTCAGTTAGATTGGTTGAAGTAGCTAAAAATAATGGTTGTGCACATGCTGAATTAATTCATTCAGAAAGCAGTTTTCCGTTAGATAAGATATCTAAATGTAAAACAATAGGTATTTCATCTGGTGCCTCAGCTCCTGAAGTATTAGTTAATGAATTCATAGAAAATATAAAAAAAGAATTTACTGTAGAAATAGAAGAAATTGAAATAGTAAAAGAGGACGTGACATTTAAAATTCCAGGAAAATTAAATTAATGGCTGTATATACAAAGATAAATCAGAGTGATTTAAGCTTGATTGAAAAAAACTTTAATATTGGTAAAATTGTATCTTTTTCAGGCATAAAAAAAGGAATTGAAAATACTAATTACTTAATAAAAACAAATAAAAGAAAAATAATACTAACTATATTTGAAAAAAGAGTTCAAAAAAAAGATTTACCTTTTTTTATGGACCTTATGTTTGGTTTATCTAAAAATAGAATCAAATGTCCAGAGCCAATAAAGAATAAAAAAGGGAAATATTTATTCAAAATTAAAAGTAAAAATGCATGTTTGGTAAGTTTTTTAGAGGGAAAAGATAAAAATCAACTAACAAATAAAGACTGTTTTCAAGTTGGAAAAAATGCAGCTCTATTACATTTGGCTGCAAAAAAATTAAGATTATTTAGAAAAAATTCATTATCGGTAAATTCGTGGGGACCTTTATTGAATAGAATAGATAAAAGAATTAATAAGCTTTCAGATAATTTAATAAATACTATGCGAACCGACTTAGTCGATATTAAGAAAAAATGGCCAAAAAGTATGCCAAATGGAATAATACACAGCGATCTGTTTATTGATAATATTTTTTTCTATAAGAAAAAATATTATGGTTTCATTGATTTTTATTTTTCTGCAAATGACTTTTTAGCTTATGAACTAGCTACATGCGTGAATGCATTATGTTTTAAAAAAATAAATAAAATTTTTATTTTAGATAAAAGTAAATCTTCTCAATTATTAAGAGGTTACCAATCTATCCGAAAATTGAATTATAAAGAAAAGAGTAATTTCAATACTTTATGTAGAGGTTCAGCTTTAAGATATCTTCTTACGAGATCATATGATTATTTAAATACTCCCAAAAAAGCATTAATTAAAATTAAAGATCCTAAAGAATATTTGGATAAATTAAATTTTCATAGAAAACTAAATTCTTTTAAGGACTATTCCTAATGATAAGGATTTATACTGATGGGTCATGTTTGGGAAATCCAGGAAATGGTGGGTGGGCTGCAATCATTATAGAAGATGAAAAGAAAACCCGAATAAAAGGTAGCAAAAAAGATACCACTAATAATCAAATGGAATTACTTGCTCCAATAAAGGCTCTTAAGAAAATTCCTAAAGGAAGCAGTGTTCAGATTTTTACAGACTCTAAATATGTAAAGTCCGGAATTACAGAGTGGATACATAATTGGAAGAAAAATGGTTGGAAAACTGCAAATAAACAACCTGTAAAAAATAAAGAACTCTGGACTGAATTAGATCTTATGACTAGTGAATTTAATATAAAATGGAGTTGGGTAAAAGGCCATTCGATAGATAAATTAAATAATGAAGTTGATTTAATCGCAAGAGAAGCTGCTAATTCTAAATAATATCTAAAATTCTCTCTGCAGAGGATATTCCACAATTTTTAGTTTCTTCTTCTTCTTGGATATTTTGAACTTGAAGATTTTCTATAACCATTGCATAACGGCTTGATCTGATACCCATACCTTTTGAATTTCTGTCGACTTCGGCACCAATTAACTTTGTAAATGATAAATAAGGATCAGCTAACATAGTTATATTTTCTCCTATATTGTTGGCCTCCCCCCAAGCATTCATCACATATGGATCATTAACAGCTAAACAAAATATTTTATCAATTCCTTTATCTATTATTTGTTGAGCATTTTTAACATAACCTGGCAAGTGAAACTTGGAGCATGTCGCGGTAAATGCACCTGGTAATCCAAATAATATTATTTTTTTTGATCCTAAAACCTCAGATATATTTTGTTCCTTGGGTTCACCATCGACTAAATGGAAGATTTTTGCATCTGGGATTTGGTCTTTAACCTTTAGTCTCATAATTTACTTTTAACAAAATTTTTTACTGCTTCTGTATCATTTTCTAATAGTTGAAAAATTTCCTCTTTACCATGAACATATTGAAGCTCTTTAGGTAGTTCTTCATGTTTATTTATAGCATTATCTGTAGCAGCTGGAAATTTGCATGGATGAGCAGTAGATAAAACTACACAGTCATTAAATGATAGTTTATGTGCAGCCCCTACTCCAACTGCAGTGTGTGGGTCTAAAATGATATCATTTTTATAAAAATTTTCTTTAATTATTTCTAAAGTTTCGTCTTCGTCACAGCTTTCTGAAACAAAATCCTTTTGAATGATATCTAAGTTTGATTTGTCTATTTGGTATTCATTTTGCTTAATTTTTTTCATTATATCTGATGTAATTTCAGAATTAGAACTATTTACATAATAAATTAATCTTTCAAAATTACTTGCTAATTGAATATCCATACTTGGAGAAAGTGTTTCTTTTACTTTTTTTGAAACATAATCACCTTTAGAAATTGCCCTGTGCAAAATATCATTCTCATTTGTTGCAACGATAAGTTTATCTATTGGTAATCCCATTTCTTTTGCAAGATAGCCTGCAAAAACATCTCCAAAGTTTCCTGTGGGAACTGAAAATGAAATCGGCTTATCTTCATTAATTTTAAAATAAGTATAAAAGTAATAAACTGCTTGGGCAATTATTCTTGCCCAGTTAATTGAATTTACTCCAGACATATTAATAGATTTTGAAAAATCAAGATCTGAAAACATTTGTTTTACTATATTCTGGCAATCGTCAAAATTTCCTTCAATTGCAATATTGAAAACATTTTCATCCTCAACTGTTGTCATTAACTTTCTTTGTACTGGTGAAATTCTATTATTAGGATGTAAGACAAAAATATTTAAGTTTGATTTGCCTTTAATTGCATCTATAGCAGCAGCTCCTGTATCACCTGATGTAGCCACAACAATATTAATTTTTTTATTATTCTTACTTAAATAATACTCGTATAAATTTCCAATGAACTGCATAGCAATATCTTTAAATGCTAATGTTGGGCCATGAAATAACTCTAATAGCTTCAAATCACCTACATTTGAAATTTTAACAACATCTTTTTCTCTGAAAGTTGAATAAGATTTATTAATTAATGATGAAAGATAATCTTTAGGGATAAAATCTGATGAAAATTGATTAATTATTTCAGTAGATAAATCATTATAATTAAGATTTTTAAGCTCTGACAATTCATCTGGACTAAATTTTTTTAAAGATGTAGGTACATAAAGTCCACCATCATCAGCTAAACCTTTGATAAAAACATCTTCAAAACTGTATTCTTTTGAATTATCTCTTGTACTTACGTATCTCATGAATTTTTTTTACCATTTTCCTATAAAATAAATAGGATTATTTATTTTATAATCTGGTCTACCAAAAATAAGACAAAAAGCAAAAATAAGTAAAAAATTGAGTAAGAAAATACCTTTTTAGCCTTCTTTATTTCAAATTTATTTTTTTTGAACTTAAGAAGATCATAACAAACATAGTTGTAGTAAAAGGTAAGTAATAATGAAACTATTAAGAATGTTTCACCTGCAAAACCAATATAATAAGGCAAAATAACTACTGGTAACATTATTAAAGAATAAACAAATATATTTTTCTTAGTTTCCTCAATACCATTAGTAATAGGTAACATAGGAATTTTAGCTTTCTGATAGTCGTCTGCTTTATAAAGGCTCAATGCCCAAAAATGAGATGGGGTCCAAAAGAAAATGATTAAGAAAAATGTTATTGGTTCTAATGTTAATGAGTTGGTTGCTATAGTCCAGCCTATAACAGGTGGCAATGCACCTGATGCGCCTCCTATAACAATATTTTGAGGAGTTTTTCTCTTTAGCCATATCGTGTAGACAAAGACGTAAAATGCGATCGTTGTTGATAATAAAATAGCTGATGTTAAATTGGAAAAATAGTAAAGCCCAACTACAGATACCATCGATAATACTGTTCCAAATAATAAAGCATGTTCCCTATTTACTTTTCCAGTAGGAATTGGTCTTAAACATGTTCTGGTCATTAATTTATCAAGGTCTGCTTCGTACCACATATTTAAGGCACCAGCTGCACCCGCACCCATTGTCACAAAAAATATTGCAACTATTGAATTAAGAAATGAAACTGAAACTGGGGCTGTTAATAATCCAACAGCACAAGTAAAGATGACCAAAGACATTACCCTTGGTTTCATCAACAATAATAAATATTTTAAATACGAAATAGGGCTAATATAAACTGATTTTTTTTTAATTGTATTTGTAGTCACTGTTACTCGACATTCAGTGAAACAAATATTACAAGTAATATAACGCCTGCTATTAAAATATGATTACCAAGATCGAATATACCTACTTTACTGTTTTTCTTATCAATTAATCTTCTACTTAAAGGTATTTGATCGTAAGGATTTATTGTGACTTTATCACCTTGTTCTTTTTGGTTTTCAACTTTTACCGAATAACCAAACCAAACAATATAAATAAAAAAAACAAATAAAATTAAGAAAAAAGCTAAGTATCCGTAAGCGTCCATATTAAGCTCCCCCTACTACAAAATAAAAAAATCTGGAAAACAGTGTATATTTAAATTCTGCAGTCATTAAAAATATAAAACAGGCAATTGCTGTCATTGGCCATAACAGAACATTTACTAAAGCGTATCTTTCCCAAAATAAGTGCATGAAAAAAGCCATAATTAACCCTGCTTTTAAAAACATAAAGAATAATATTAATGACCATCTCAACATTCCTTGAAATTGGTACCAGTCAACCATGTACGAAAAAAAACTTAGAACAAATAATAACAACCAAATCCAAAGATAAATTCCTATCTTTTGAGTGCTTGTTTGCTCATCTTTTTTAGTTGTCTCGTTCATTTTGTTAGTTTCTTCCATATTTTATTTTACCACAAATAGAAAAATGCGAAAATGAAAACCCAAACTAGATCTACGAAGTGCCAATAAAGACCTAATATTTCAATTTCAACATAATCCCCTTTCATTTTAGTAAACCAGCCTCTTTTTTTACTTTCATAATGACCAGCGAAAACTTTATAAGTATAAATAAATAAGAAAATTACCCCAATTGAGACATGGAAACCATGGAAACCTGTTATCATAAAAAAGAAAGAACCAAACTGTGATGCACCAAAAGGATTTCCCCAAGGTCTAACACCTTCATGAATTAATTTAGACCACTCAAACACTTGCATTCCTACAAAAGTAAGACCACCTACAGCAGTAGCTAGAATTAGCCAACCACACATTTTACGATTTTTTTCGTAACCATATTTCACCGCTAAAGCCATTGTTCCACTACTTGTGATCAATACAAAAGTCATTATCGCAATAAGTAAAAGTGGTACAGGTACACCTCCAACATATAAAGAAAAAACTTCACTAGTGTTAGGCCAATCAACAATTGTTGATCCTCTACCTTTCATATAAGAAATTAAAAAACAGCTAAATACAAAAGTATCACTCAATAAAAAGATCCACATCATGGCTTTGCCCCAATGCACACCTTTAAACATTGTTTGGTCTGAACCAGTGTCAGACGCCATGCCCTTAAACCCAGGTTTAAGTTCGAAGCCGTCTATTTTTTGCTCAGACATTTTTTTTCTCTTAGGTTTTCTCTACTTCTGTGTGTATTACTTCGCTAGGTGCTGTTGTTTGTGGAATAAAGTCATCCTTTGCACCTGGAACACTAAAGTCATAAGGCCATCTGTGAACAACTGGAAGTCTTTCACCAAAGTTACCATGTTCTGGTGGAACAGTAGAAGTATACCATTCAAGTGAATTAGCTTTCCAAGGGTTTTGTTCAGCTTTTTTACCTGTTTTTAATGTTTTAATGATATTGAAAACTAAAATAAACTGAGCTGCACCAACTATAAATGCTGCAATACTTATAAATTCGTTCATACCAACTGCAGACGTCATGTACGGACTATCATACATTTCAAAATATCTTCTTGGAACTCCAATAAATCCTAAGTAATGCATTGGGAAATAAATTGAATAAGCTCCTAAGAAAGTAATCCAGAAGTGCCATTTTCCTAGACCTTCATGTAGCATTTTTCCAGCTACTAGTGGGAACCAATGATAAACTGCACCCATGATAACCATTAATGGTGCAATACCCATGACCATATGGAAGTGAGCTATTACAAAATATGTATCAGATAATGGAACATCAACAGAAACATTCCCTAAAAATATTCCAGTAATTCCACCATTTACAAATGTTACTATAAATCCTAGGCACCATAACATCACAGTATTAATTCTAATATTCCCTCTCCATAAAGTAAGTATCCAGTTATAAACTTTCATGGCGGTTGGAACGGCAATAATTAATGTCGTTGTTGCAAAGAAAAATCCAAACCAAGGGTTCATTCCACTAACGTACATGTGGTGAGCCCATACAAAGAAACTTAAACCTCCAATACCAACAATAGCCCAAACCATCATTCTGTAACCAAATATGTTTTTTCTTGCATGGACTGATATCAGGTCTGAAACTATTCCAAATGCAGGTAATGCAACAATGTAAACTTCAGGGTGTCCAAAGAACCAAAACAAGTGTTGGAAAAGTATTGGGCTTCCTCCACCATATTCAAGAACCTCACCTGCCTTTAAAATTGTTGGCATAAAGAAACTTGTTTGTAGAACCTTATCTAATGTCATCATTATTGCACTAACTAGTAGTGCTGGAAATGCTAACATGGCTAGTACAGTTGCTGTGAATATACCCCAAACTGTTAAGGGCATTCTCATTAAAGTCATTCCTCTAGTTCTAGCTTGAAGAATTGTAATCATATAATTTAGTCCGCCCATTGTGAAACCAATTACAAATAAAGATAAAGATATAAGCATCAAAAGTATTCCCATACCTGATCCAGGAGTCCCTTCTAAAATAGTTTGTGGAGGATACAAGGTCCATCCTGCTCCTGTTGGTCCACCCGGAACAAAGAAACTTGCCATTAAAACTGCAACTGCAACAAAGAACATCCAGAAGCTAAGCATATTGACATAAGGGAAAACCATATCTCTTGCTCCTACCATGAGTGGAATTAGATAATTTCCAAAGCCTCCAAGAAATAGTGCAGTTAAAAAATAAACTACCATGATCATTCCATGCATAGTTACAAATTGATAATAATGTTCTGCTGTCATGAAACCTGCTAATTCTGGAAAACCTAATTGAAGTCTCATTAACCAAGATAAAATTAGACCTACAATTCCAGTAAATACTGCTGTTAAGAAATATTGTACTCCAATAACTTTTGCATCCTGGCAAAAAACCCATTTTTCGATAAAACTATGTCCATGATATAAATCTTGCTCACCAACTTCTGCTGGTCTTACATAATCAATATCTGGATTCACAGAACCAGTTGAACCATCCATAACTTCTGATGACTGGGTTTGATATGATTTATTGTTATCGTATTCGTCTGACATAATTTTATCCTCTATATATATTTTTTTTTAAATTAATAAATTGTTATTTTTTGGCCAATTTGTTCCCATCTACGTTTAATTTTTCATATCTGGCAGATAATTGCTCAAAAGTTTCTTGCTCGCTTAGCCAAACTTCATAGTCAGCTTTATCTTGGACCTCAACACCACCTCTCATTGCGTAGTGTCCAACACCACAGTACTCGGCGCATAACACTTCGTATTCACCTACTTTGTTAGGTTCAAACCAATAGAAAGTAACCGTTCCTGGAACCGCATCCATTTTTGCTCTAAATTGTGGAACATACCAATTATGAAGTACGTCTACTGATCTCAATAAAATTTTTACTGGTCTATTATTTTCTAAATTTATAACATCACTCTCAACCATTATATCATCTCTTCCAAACGGATCATCTGGGTTAATGCCAAATGGATTATTGTCTGCAATGTTTCTTACTTGTGTGGTTCCTAATTTTCCATCTGCACCAGGTAGTCTATACTGCCATCCCCATTGCCATGCCATGACATCAACTTCAATTGCATTCTTTGGAACATTAACATATTGATTCCAAATAATTAGACCAGGTGCTAGTAAGGCAGCAACTCCTAGAGTTGTTGCCCATGTTAAAATTTTTTCTAATTTTTTATCCTCAGGTTTATATTCTGCTCTTCTATCTTCTTTATGTGAGTATCTAAAAACGCAGTAAATCATAAATAGACAAACAGCTACAAATACTCCTCCACCTACCCAAAAAGTAAGAGTTATAGTATCGTCCATTCCACCCCAATTTGATGCTATATCAGTCCAGTACCAAGGGGTAAAAATATGAAATAAGACAGATCCAATGATTACTAATAAAAAAATTATTCCTGCATGCATAGAGCTTATATAGAAGAATAATCCTATAAATACCTATGACAAAATGTCATAAAACATATTAATTATACTAATATAATCAATATATTTATGCTTGGTAAATTAGGTATTTTAATAACAATTCTTGCTTTGGTTTTAGCGTTCTATTTTGTAATTTCTTTAGGCGCAGGAAGATTTTCTAAGGGAGAGACAAAACCTGAAACTAAAAGATATCTAAGATCAGTAAATATACTTTTAATTATAATTGCAGTGTTTGGATCAGTGTTAGTTTTATTTTTATAAACTATGCAATTAAAGATTTACAGAATTCTATAACAGTATCATTGTATGCGAACATTATTGTAAAGAAAACTAGCCAAACTATAAATAAAAATAACCAGTATAACGAAAGAGCATTAATACTTTTTTCTTCTTTGTTATAATCTTTCTCTTCTAATTTAAAAATTTTTGAACTTACTTTGCCCCAGAAATAGAGACCACCTAATAGATGAATACCATGTAATGCAGTAAAGAAATAATAAGATGAAAAATATGTATTGGTTGAAACAAAATTTCCACTTTTCATAAGTTGATACCATAAAGCTAACTGTAGAAATAAAAATATATAACTCAAAGCACCTACATAAATTAAATTTCTTTTTATTGTGTTTGTAATTCCATTTTTTAAATCTTTGCTTATTCTACTAAAAAATATTGTTACTAGAATTAAGACCAGTGTGTTTATCCAAAGTAAATTTGTCTTCAATATAAAAGTCGTATCCTGTTCCGGGGGTAGTGAGTAAAGATAGCCAGTGAATATTAAACTAAATAAAGTTGTACTTACGCCAAAAATAATAATAACAGCTGACATTTGATTTGAGATTTCAAATGTTTTTCCAGAGTGACCACTATCAATTACTGCTTGGTCTTGTTCCCAAGGTTTTTCAGTTAATGTGCCAAATATTTTCTTTAATAGAGACATAATCTTTATATAGTTCCTATATATAATTTTACAATAATGAAAATAAAAACCTCGATTGCAGTATTAACTGGATGTTTAACAATATTCTTTTTTTTGATGCTTCCAGTATTTCTTTCTATGAAAGAACAAAAAGACCAATCAGTCGCAGCATTTAAAGGCTCAGATTTTGAACTTAAAGATATGAACAATAATATTATAACTCAAGAATCTTTTGATGGACCTTTAACTGCAATTTTTTTTGGTTTTACAAATTGTCCTGATATTTGTCCAATGACTTTAAATAAAATAGATATTGCATTGAATAGAATAAAGAAAAATAAAAAAAAAAATTTAAAAGTTTTTTTTATTAGTGTTGATCCTAAAAGAGATACTCCAGAAGTTATTAAAGATTATCTAAGAAATTTTGATAACGAGTTTGTTGGTATCACAGGAGATCCAGGTGAAATTTTTTTATTGTCACAATCATGGGGAATAATCAGTCAAAAGATTTTTTTTGAAAATGGTGATTACAATGTTGACCACAGCTCCCCAGTGATTCTACTTAAAGATGGAAAATATATTGCTAAAATTTCTCACAGGGACGATATTAAAAAATCAATTAAATTAATTAACAAATATTTATAAATTCAAAATATAATTTAGTATTGATACTGATGATATTACTGCTGTCTCTGATCTCAGAATATTTTCGTTTATTTTAAATGATTTTACACCTTTAAAATTTAAAATTTTATTCCTTTCTTGTTCTGAAAAATCACCCTCAGGTCCAATTATAATACACAATGATTTACTTCTGTCTTTATTTAACTCAATTTTTTTATTTTTAGTGTTAAGGTCAGTAAAAATTAAATCTATTTTATTTTCATTTTTTTTTAAGAAACTTTTCAAGTTTTGAGGTTTTTCTAAAGAAGGAAGGTTTATTCTATTTGACTGCTCTGTTGCCTCTATAATTATTTTTTCTAATCTCTCAAAATTAATCTTTCTGACAATTGTTCTATCAAAAATAATTGGAATAAATTTAGTTACACCCAATTCAGTAGCCTTTTGTATCATGAAATTTGAATAATTTGATTTAATTGGCGAAAATGCCAACCAAATATCTACTGGGTTTTCTTTATTTCTTAATTTTTCTTGAATACTAAATTCAACTTTGCCACTACTAATATTATTAATTTTGGCTAACCACTCACCGTTTTTATTAAATAGTGAAAAATTTTCACCAATTTTGACTCTCATTACTTTTGTTAAATAGTGCGATTGTGGTTTTTCAAGCCAAGAATTAAAATTAAGAGATAAACTTTCAGGAAAAAATAATCTAATATTATTCATATCAAGAAAGTAATTTATGAAAAATATTAAAGCAATAATTTTCGATGCCTATGGAACTTTATTTGATGTCAATTCTGCAGCAGAAAAATGTAAAGATAAAATTGGCAGCAAATGGGAAAGCTTTTCAAATTATTGGAGAACAACTCAGCTAGAATATACTTGGCTTAGAAGTCTAATGAAAAGACATAAAGATTTTTGGAAAATTACTGAGGATAGTTTAGATAAATCAATGAAAGTTTTTAATATTAATCCTTATATGAAAAGTGAATTACTTGATCTTTATAAAATTCTTTCCCCTTATCCAGAAGTAAAAGAAACTCTACAATTATTAAAAGAAAAAAATTATAAACTATCAATACTTTCAAATGGAACTCCTTCCCTTCTCAATGAATTGGTCGCTAGTAATAATCTTAAAGTTTTTGATGATATTTTTTCAGTAGAAGAAGTAGGTATTTTTAAGCCAGATTCAAAGGTATACGATATTCCAGTTAAAAAATATAAGATTGAAAAACATGAAATTGCTTTTTTGAGCGCAAATACATGGGATGTTTCAGGAGGTGGTAATTATGGTTTTAATGCTATTTGGGTGAATAGAAATAATATTATTTTTGATAATCTAGATTACTCTCCTGAAAATCAGATAAATAATCTTAAACACTTGCTTGATATTATTTAAACAAGTAATTATTTTAAAATTATGACAAACATTTTAGATCTTGTTGCAAGAATTTTAATTTCAGCTTTATTTCTTCTTAATGGTGTTTTTAAAATGAGTAATTATGATGGAACAGTCGGCTGGATGGAAGGTTTTGGAATACCAGGAATTTTAATTATACCAGCAATAATTTTAGAGATAGTTGGACCTATCTTAATTATAATAGGCTATAAAGCAAAAATTGCAGCAGGTTTATTAAGTCTTTTTTGTATTGCTACAGCAGTAATTTTTCACAATGATTTTTCTGACCAGATGCAATTAGGATCTTTTTTGAAAAATATAGCATTAGCAGGTGGGTTTATATTTATATCAATAAATGGAACTAAAGATTTTAGTTTAGATAGAAAGTTTTAAAAATAAAATGTCAAATATTGAAATTAAAAAAATTATTGAACCTACGCCAGCATCTGACGGGGCTGGAGTTAAATTAAAAAGAAGCATTGGTGTAGAGCCAAATTACTTTGATCCGTTTTTAATGTTAGATGAATTTGGATCAGAAAATAGTGAGGATTATATAGCAGGTTTTCCGCCTCATCCTCATCGAGGAATTGAAACAGTAACCTATATGTTAGCTGGAGATTTTGAGCACAAAGATAGTACAGGTGGTAAAGGTAGGATGACTGCAGGAGATGTTCAGTGGATGAAAACTGGAAGTGGAATAATTCACTCTGAAATGCCAGCAATGAAAGAAGGTAAGCTGCATGGATTTCAATTATGGATCAACATGCCGGCTAAACTTAAAATGAGCAAACCTAATTATATCTACATAGATGCGGATCAGATGCAATCATACAAAGATGAGGAAAAAATTGTAAAAGTTATCGCTGGTAAATTCGAACAAGCTGAGGGACCTGTAAAAAAGCATAATGTTGAGCCTATTTATTTTGATGTAGAATTAAATAAAGACAAAGAGTTCAATTTCTATTTACCATCAAATCACAATTCATTTATTTATTTAATTCAAGGAGAGATAAAAATTGGAAATCAGCAACATCAAAAAGTTGAAAATTCAAAACTAATTCTTTTAGAAAAGGGGGATAAACTTAAGGTTTATGGCTCAACTGATGCTAAGTTTCTTCTAATTGCTGGGAAACCAATAGGCGAACAAATTGCTAGAGGTGGTCCATTTGTTATGAACACTAAACAAGAAATCTTGCAAGCAGTCGAGGATTATCATAAAGGTACATTTGTAAAATAAATATTCTTTTAAAAATGAAATCTATAAAAGTAACAAATACAGGTGGCCCAGAAGTTCTGAAATTAGAAGATATATCTTTAGAAAAACCTGGTGCTGATGAAGTTCAAATTGAACATGTATCAATTGGTTTGAATTATATAGATACCTATCATAGATCAGGCTTATATCCTCTTCAATTACCAACCGGGATTGGAATGGAAGCGGCAGGTATTGTTAAAGAAGTTGGTTCAAATGTTTCTAATTTTTCGGTTGGGGATAAAATTGCATATGCTGCAGCTCCATTGGGTGCCTACTCAACCCACAGAAATTACACATCAAAAAATGTAGTAAAAGTTCCTGATGATATTGATTTGGAGCAAGTTTCAAGTGCAATGACAAAAGGAATGACAACATTTTATTTATTACACAAAACATATATTCCAAAGAAAGGTGAAACTGTCTTATTTCATGCAGCGGCTGGTGGTGTAGGACAATTCTTTTGTCAGTGGGCAAAAAGTTTAGGGCTGAAAGTTATTGGAACCGTTGGTAGTGACGAAAAAGTTGAGACAGCAGGAAAATATGGTTGTGATGAAGTTATAAATTATTCTAAGGAAGACTTTGCAAAAAAAGTGTTGGAACTCACAGATGGTAAAGGTGTTTCAGTTGTTTATGATGGTGTGGGTAAAACAACATATGATAAATCCATTGAATGTCTAAAATTAAGAGGAACAATGGTTTCATTTGGAAATGCATCAGGTCCACTTGACCCAATTATTGTTTCAAAATCTTTACAACCAAAAGGTATTTATTTTGTAAGACCTGCAATGAATCAGTACTTCACAAATAGTGAAGAAATACAAGAAGCGGCTAATATGTTGTTTAAACAAATTTCATCAGGAAATATAAAAATAGAAATTTTTAAAAAATATAAATTAGAAGATGCTGTTCAAGCTCATAAAGATTTAGAAGGAAGAAAAATTACAGGTCCAGCTATAATTATTCCTTAAACTGAACATCCATATCAGAAAGGTGAAGTTTTAAAGCCTTAGTAGAAATTTGTATTTCTCTTATAAAAAATATAATTGAAATCATCATTGACAAACAACATGTTCCAAAGATTACTCTAGCTACAATTAAACTTTCTAAATAAAGAGCAAACACAGTTAGCATATTAAATAAAAAGCCAAATGCTGCTGACATAATTGCAAACTTTAATACTCCAATTCTGCTGTTTAGGTTTATAAGTTGATCTTTCCATTCTGGAGGAGTGTGTTTTTCAAACACATACTCATCATGAATTTTTCGGATTAATCCGCTCAGGGTATGAAATCGATTGCTATATACACTCATTATAAGCGGTATTGCTGGAAACATTAATGCAGTGACGGTGTAATCTATATTCATTCGAATCAATTTGATTATGAGACTCTGCTTTGCTATTTACAAGTAAATTGTTATGCAAAACATCAAATTGTTCATTGAACTTACAAGATTAAATAGACCAATCGGATACATGCTTTTATTTTGGCCTTGTCTATGGGGTCTTACTATTGCTTATAATTTTGATTCTGAATTAGGAAAATTTTATTTTTATTCTTTACTTTTTTTACTTGGTTCAATGCTAATGAGATCAGCTGGGTGCATTGTTAATGACATAGTAGACAAAAATTTTGACAAAAAGGTTGAAAGAACAAAAAATAGACCCATTGCATCTGGAAAAGTTTCTGTAAAGAGTGCAATAATTTACTCTTTTGTTTTATGTGGATTAGCATTTTTAGTATTGATTAATTTCAATATATTTACAATTTTAATGGCACTATTGTCTATGCCATTGGCTTTTACTTATCCTTTGATGAAGAGATTTACTTATTGGCCACAGCTATTTTTAGGAATTACATTTAACTATGGCCTTGTTCTTGCTTGGATATCAATAAATAACAGCATAGATTTAATACCAATTATTTTTTATTTTGGAGCCATATTTTGGACACTGGGTTACGACACTATTTATGGATATCAAGATATTAAAGATGATGAGATTATAGGAGTTAAATCTACCTCGATAAAATTTAAAAATAGCCCAAAAAAATTTATTTCACTATGTTACATAATTTTTTTTCTTTCATTACTTTTAGTTGGTTTTTTAATGGATTTTAATATCTTATTTTTTATATCACTGATAATTACTTTTTTTCATTTAGGCTTTTATCAAATAAAAAATCTTGAAGTATCGAACCCTAATATGTGTCTAATAAAATTTAAAAGTAATAATTTATTAGGTCTTATTGTATTTATTAATATTTTAATTGGAAAAATAATTTAATGCCAAACCTTGAAATACTAAAAAGACTTTACAAAGACTATACAAAAAAATATTTAAACAAAATTTTTTTAGCAGTTTTTTTTTCTATATTAGTTGCTGGAAGTACGTCTGCAACTGCGTGGTTATTAGATCCAGCAATCGATAAAATTTTTATTAATAAAGATCAAAGCCTACTTTTAATAATTCCATTATTAATTATTTTGGCCTTTGCAACAAAAGGGGTGTCCCTTTATTTAGCAAAAGTCACAATGATTAAAGTCGCAGAAGAAGTTAAAAAGGAATTACAAGTTAATATGCTTACATCATTTATAAAGGCTGATACTGAAAACATAGAGAACAAACATACTGGAAAATATATTTCCAATCTTAATTTTGATGTTAATCAAATAACAGGAATGCTAAGTACATCCTTTTTAACTTTTTTCAAAGATGGATTAACGTTAATAGGACTTCTATCAGTAATGTTTATCCAGAACTGGAGATTATCTTTAATTGCACTTATCATGATACCATTCGCATCTATTACTGCAAAAAAATTAGGTAAAAGAATGGGGAAAGTAGTAACTGAAGCTCAGGAAAAATCTGGAGATTTGAATAAATATTTAATTGATATTTTTAAAAATCACAAAATTATTAAAATTTTTCAAAGAGAAAAATATGAGAATGAAAGATCAGAAAAATTTGTGGATGATTTGAAAGAAAAATCAATAAAAATATCTTCCGTCTTAATCAGGGCAACGCCAGTAATGGAAATTTTAACTGGAACTATGATTGCTGTTCTAATTTTTTACTCAGGAAAATTAATAATGAATGATCAACTCAGCTTAAATAATTTTTTTTCATTTTTGGCTGCAATGATGTTAGCTTATCAACCTGTAAAATCCTTAGCAACTATAAATGTTGGTATTAGCCAAGGATTATCTGCCAGCAAAAGAATACTCCCAATAATTGATACAAAAAATTTAATTCAAACTAACGATGATAAAATAAATTTAAATTTAAAAAATGGAAATATAGAATGCAAAGATATAAATTTTCACTATTCAACAAACTTAGAAAATAAAGTTTTAAAAAACATAAATATTAAAATAAATGGAGGTAAAATGACTGCTTTGGTTGGACAAAGCGGCTCTGGTAAATCAACTCTGTTAAGTTTAATACCAAGAATTTATGATCCAACGGAGGGAAAATTAGAAATTGATGGACAAGATATTAAAGAGGTTAATCTATTTTCTTTAAGAAAGGAAATATCAATTGTTGATCAAAATGTAACTTTATTTGATGATACAATTTTCAACAATATAAAATATGCAAAGCCAGATGCTAAAGATGATGAAATATATGAAGCATCCCATCTTTCTATGTGTTCAGAATTTATTGATAAACTTGAGAACAAATATCAAACAATGATAGGAGAAAATGGAGTCAGATTGTCAGGAGGAGAAAAACAAAGACTTTCAATTGCAAGAGCATTTTTAAAAAAAAGTAAAATAATACTTTTGGATGAAGCTACTTCATCTTTAGACTCTGAAACTGAAGAAAAAATCCAAAAAGCATTAGATAAATTAACCTTAAATAAGACAACTGTAGTTATTGCCCACAGACTTTCAACAATTTTAAATTCTGATAAAATTTATGTTATGGAAAAAGGTGTAGTAATGGACTCGGGTAATCATGAAGAATTGTTAACAAAATCTAATACTTATAAAAACTATTATAAAAAACAAATAAACAAAAATTAATGTTTGTTATTTACAATTTTTTTTTGTCTCTGATAATTTTTATTTCTCCATTAATTATATTAATTAGAATTTTCCTCGGTAAAGAGGATCAAAATAGATTTAAGGAAAAATATGGATTTCTTGCAAAAAACAACAATTCTAACGAAATAGTTTGGATACATGGTGCAAGTGTAGGAGAAATATTAAGCATAATTCCAATTATTAAGAAATTTGAAAAAGACAAAAAGATAAAAAGAATTTTAATTACTTCTTCAACTACTAGTTCATCACAAATTTTATCTAAATTTAGGTTTAAAAAAACAATTCATCAGTTTTATCCTTTTGATTTAAACTTTTTAACCAAGCATTTCATTGATCATTGGAAACCAAAATTAGCGATATTTGTGGACTCTGAAATTTGGCCCAATATGTTTAATAATTTACATAAACAAAATATTCCACTAATACTTCTTAACGCAAGAATTACAAAAAAATCTTTTAATAGATGGAAATTATTCCCAAATTTTTCTAAAAAAATATTTCAAAAAATAACTCTTGCTTTGCCACAAAACATGGAGTCTAAAAAATATTTAAAATTATTAGGAACAAAAAATACAAAATTTGTTGGTAATTTAAAGTTTTTTGGGGAAGTACAAAAAAATAATACTAAAAATTTAATTCTTAAAAAAAAATTTTCAAAAAGAATCATTTTCTGTGCAGCAAGCACTCATCGAAAAGAAGAATTATTTATTGGAAAAGTGCACAAGGAACTTAAATCTGAAATTAAAAACTTGATAACCATAATAATACCAAGGCATATAAATAGAAAAAAAGAAATACTTGATGAATTAAATAATATTGGTCTGAATTCTCAATTTCATACCTCACACAAAAAATTAAGCGAAGATACAGATATATACATAGTAGATACTTACGGAGTCTCTACAAATTTCTATTCATTATCCAAATTAACATTTTTGGGGGGGTCACTTATACCACATGGTGGACAGAACCCTCTAGAATCAGCGAGAGAAGGTAATTATATATTATACGGTCCACATATAGATAACTTTAAAGAAGTTTATAAAATGTTAAAGAAATTTAAAATTACAACAAAAATAAACTCAATAAAAAATATGAAATCTGTTGTTCGTCAAAAAATTAATTTTTTACAGAAAAATACAGTGAATAAAAAGTTAAAATACTTGGGGGATAAAATTCTAAATCAGAATTTAAATGAAATTAAAAAATTTATCTAAATGAAAATTATAAAACCATTATATTTTAATGATAAAAATTTAATCTCATATTTATTAAATCCTTTTACAATTTTTACTAATTTAATAAATTTTATTAAAAGTTTTTTAATTAAAAAAAAATATAAAATAAAAACTATATGCGTAGGAAATATATATTTAGGTGGAACTGGAAAAACATCTCTATGTATACAAATAAATAAAATTTTAAAAAATAGGTTTAGAACAGTATTCATTAAAAAAAGATATTTAGATCAACTAGATGAAAGAAAAATGCTAGAGACACACGGAAAAGTAATTAGTGCAGAGAATAGAGGTATAAGTTTAGATAAAGCAGAAGCAAAAAAATTCAACTTAGCTATTTTAGATGATGGTTTACAAGATAAAAAAATTGATTATGACATATCAATTGCATGCTTTAATTCAACTTATGGTATTGGCAATGGATATTTGCTTCCCGCAGGACCTTTAAGAGAAAAATTAGAAATATTAAAAAAATATAGTGCAATTTTTTTAATTGGCGAAAAAAAAAATGTAAAACTTACATCAATATTAAAAAAATTTAATAATAAAATATTTTATTCCAACTACGTTGCAATCAATTTGAAGAATTTCGATAGAAAAAAAAGTTACTTATATTTTTGTGGGATTGGAAACCCAGTGGAGTTTGAAAACACTCTAAATAAGTATAAGTTTAAAATATCAAAAAAATTTATATTTCCTGATCATCATAATTATTCAAATAAGGATTTAAAGAAAATAAAGAATATTGCACAAAAAGATAAGTTAGAAATCATCACAACAGAAAAAGATTATAAAAGAATAAATAATTATAGTA
>CACLPR010000002.1 GCA_902608845.1 uncultured Pelagibacteraceae bacterium | reverse complement strand
TTAGACTTTTCTTTTTCCAAAGCATCAATAACCGCTAAATAATTCTTAATAAGTTTATCATCTTCAAAAGATTTTTTTCCAATACTTAAGCCTATATTTCCATCTTTGTCATTTCGAATTTCAACTTGGCCAGCTTTTGCTTCTTTGACAGCTTTAGATATATCATTAGTGACTGTACCTAATTTAGGGTTTGGCATTAATCCCTTTGGTCCTAAAACTTTTCCTAACTTCGAAAGCTTAATCATCATTGAGGGTGTGCATATGAGTTTTTCAAAATCTAGTTCTCCATTTTTAATTTTTTCAACTAAGTCATCGCCTCCTACCACATCAGCATTTGCATTCTTAGCTTCATCTATTTTGCTTTCTTCACATACCACAGCTACTTTAATTGATTTACCTGTTCCACCTGGTAAATTTACAACTGTTCTTAGGTTTACTTCATTTTTTTTTTGTTTGTTATTAATTCTAAAACTTAAATCAACTGATTCATCAAATTTTGTTGTACAATTAGATTTTATCAAATTAAGAACACTATCAATTTTAGCAGATGGTAATTCATTAGTTTTTTCCGGCAGTTTCTTGAATCTTTTTGATTTCATTAGTCTTTAACCTCTATTCCCATTGATCTTGCAGATCCAGCAATAATTTTTGCAGCTTCATCCAAATCGTGAGCATTTAAGTCTGCCATTTTCTTTTCTGCAATATCTTTGAGTTGCTGTTTCGATATGGACCCCACAATATTTCTTCCAGGTTCTTTAGATCCACTTTTTAATTTCATAGCTTCTTTAATAAAATGTGATGCTGGTGGCGATTTTATTATAAAATCAAATTTTTTGTCCTTATAAACTGTAATTATTACTGGGACTGGTTTTCCTGCGAAACTCTTAGTTTTATCATTAAATGCTTTGCAGAACTCCATAATGTTAATACCTCTTTGTCCAAGAGCTGGACCAACAGGAGGGGCTGGATTAGCTTGACCTCCTTTAATTTGTAACTTTACGTATCCACTTATTTCTTTTTTTGCCATTAACTTGCCTTTTCTACTTGGTTGTATTCAAGATCAACTGGTGTAGGTCTTCCAAATATTGAAACTGACACTTTTAATCTTAATTTTTCTTCGTCAATATCCTCTACCAATCCAGAAAATGAAGCGAAAGGTCCATCTATGACTTGAACCTTTTCTCCAACACTATATTCAATCCCTGATTTTGGTTGAGCAACACCATCCTTAATTTGTCCTAAAATTTTTTCAATTTCTTTGTCAGACACTGGTATTGGGGCACCTCTTGATCCAAGGAAGCCACTTACTTTTTTTAAATTTTTAATCATGTGGTAAATATTATTATCCATTTCACTTTTAATTAAAACGTAGCCAGGAAAATATTTTTTTTTCCTTTGAATTCTTTTACCTCTTTTAACTTCAGTAACATCATGTGTAGGTACTATAATTTCCTCAATCTTTTCAGAAATTTCTGCTTTTTCGGCCTCTTCTTTTATTAGCTGTGCAACCTTGTTTTCGAAGCTTGAATGGGATTGAACAATATACCAATTTTTCATTAGAGACTCACTCTAAGTATGATTTCTAAAAAGAATTTTAACACTTGATCTAACAGTAAAAAAAATAATGAAGCTAAAACTGCCATTGCAAGAACCATTAATGCACCTTGAACTGTCTCTTTAGCAGTTGGCCAAGTAACTTTAAAAGCCTCTTGTTTTACATCTTGGATAAATTTTAATGGGTTCTTCATAATTTTATAAACTTAATTGGCAGGAGCGAAGGGAATCGAACCCCCAACCTCCGGTTTTGGAGACCGGCGCTCTACCAATTGAGCTACACTCCTATAGTGTTTACTCTATAATTTTTGTTACTACTCCAGCTCCTACTGTTCTACCACCTTCTCTTATTGCAAAGTTAAGTTTTTCATCCATTGCAATAGGTGTAATTAGTTTAACTGTAAACTTTGCATCATCTCCTGGCATTACCATCTCAGTTCCTGATGGCAATTCAACCTCACCGGTAACGTCTGTTGTTCTAAAGTAAAATTGAGGTCTGTATTTCGTAAAGAATGGTGTATGTCTGCCACCTTCCTCTTTTTTTAATACATATGCTTGAGCCTCAAATTTAGTATGTGGTTTAATAGATCCTGGCTTACATAATACTTGACCTCTTTCAACATCTGTTCTTTCAACACCTCTAAGAAGTGCACCTATATTGTCGCCAGCTTCACCAGAATCTAAAAGTTTTCTAAACATTTCTACTCCAGTACAAACTGATTTTTTAGTGTCTCTAATACCAACTATTTCTATTTCCTCTCCAGTTTTGATTACTCCAGACTCTACTCTACCTGTTACAACAGTTCCTCTTCCAGAAATTGAGAATACATCTTCAACTGGCATCAAAAAGTCTTTATCTTTTGGTCTGTCAGGTTGAGGTATAAATTCATCAACTGCTTTCATTAAATCCATAATTGAGTTTTTACCAATTTCATCATCTCTTCCTTCGACAGCTGCTAAAGCTGAGCCCTTAACGATTGGAGTTTTATCTCCCGGAAATTTATAAGATGTTAATAAATCTTTAATTTCTTCTTCAACCAAATCTATCATTTCTTTATCATCAACTTGGTCTACTTTATTTAAGTATACAACGATCGCAGGAACCCCTACTTGACGAGCTAGAAGTATGTGCTCTCTTGTTTGTGGCATAGGTCCATCAGCTGCGTTAACAACTAAGATTGCACCATCCATCTGAGCAGCTCCAGTAATCATATTTTTCACATAATCCGCATGACCTGGACAATCTACGTGAGCGTAATGTCTTTTATCTGTTTCATACTCAACGTGTGCAGTTGAAATCGTAATTCCTCTTTCCTTTTCTTCTGGAGCCTTATCAATTTGGTCATAAGCAGTAAATTGTGCACCACCTGACTCTGCTAAAACTTTTGTTATCGCAGCAGTTAATGTTGTTTTTCCATGATCAACATGACCTATAGTTCCAATATTACAGTGCGGTTTATTTCTTACAAACTTTTCTTTTGACATTACTTTTTTACCTCTTTTTTTTTGTTCTTTTTAATATTTGGAGCGGGTAAAGGGAATCGAACCCTTACATCCAGCTTGGAAGGCTAGCGTTCTACCATTGAACTACACCCGCATCACCCAAGTATACTCCTCAATTATTTAAATATTTATTGAATGGTGGAGGGGGAAGGATTCGAACCTTCGAAGACCGAAGTCAACGGGTTTACAGCCCGCCCCATTTGACCGCTTTGGTACCCCTCCCTAATAGCAGGGGAAGCGTCCCCTTGTTCAATAAAGCTTTAAACAACATGCGTTTTATATATTTTTATTGTACAAATGCAATAAGTGAATTTCAGAAAAAATAGTATAAAAAACCCTTTAAATTCGTAAAATATGACTCAAAAATCATCTTTTTTTATAGCTGGAAGACACGCTGTTATTGGAGCATTAAAAAACCCAAATAGAAGAGTAATCAAAATATTCTTAACGGAGGAAAGTAAAAAAAATATCCACAAGCTAAATCCTCATAAAAATTTATTAAAGGATACAAAAGTTTTTTTCAAGACCAAAAAAGAGTTAGATAAATATTGTAGAAGTGAAGATATTTTACATCAAGGATATGTTGCACAAATTGAACATTTAGAAAATCCAGAATTAAAAGAGTTTATTAAAGATAAAAATAATTTAACATTAGTATGTTTAGATGAAGTTACTGATCCAAGAAACATAGGTTCTTTGATCAGAAGTGCAGCTTCATTTAATATAGATGGTCTGATTGTTAAAGAAAGACATTTTCCAAGTGAAAGTAAATTATTATATAAATCAGCGAGTGGTTGTGTTGAATACTTAAACATTTTTCAAGTTTCAAATATAAATACTACTTTAAAATATTTAAGGGATAAAAATTTTTGGATTTATGGTTTCACTGCGAATAGTGTCAAGAACTTTACTGAAGTCAAGTGGAATGGAAACAATGTATTATTATTTGGTTCTGAAGGGCACGGTCTTAATCAGCATACTAAAAAATATACTGATTTTTTAGTAAAGATAAAAATGAACAAAAATATTGAGAGTTTGAATATATCAAATAGTGCAGCAATAGTTTTTCATCATATAAATCAACAAAAATAATTTCTTGATAATATAATAAATAATATTAAAAAACGCTACATGCCCTTGTAGCTCAGTTGGTAGAGCAATTGATTTGTAATCAATAGGTCCGCGGTTCGAATCCGTGCGGGGGCACCACTAAAATCTCATTTATTTTCAACAAATTCAAATTTTACTTAATTTTTTTCAAAAATAAAAATCGTTTATTAATGCTATAGAAAGGAAGGAATAGGAACTGACTGAAGTGAATTTGAAGTGAATTTAACTTTAAGATTATTTCAATATAAATGTTTTTGAAACTCTATAAAAGTATTCTTAATTTCATCTGCATTTCCTAAAATTTTTTGACCATCGTGCAACGATTTATATTTTAATTCTACTAAGCTACTCAGTCTATTAATATCAAGCTCTTCAACACCACCTTCAACGTATTTGCTTAGAACAAAATCTATAAACTCTTTTTGTTTATCGTTTAAATCTTTATAAATTTCATTCTCTGCATTAGCCACTCTAGTTGCTCTTTGAATAGGTTTTTTGCTGTAAGCCACGTACTCTAGTACATCAAAGATATCGCTGTCTTCAGCTTCTATTAGTGTTTGAATAGATTTTAAATCTTGTTTAGTGAAACCATTATCTTCAAGTTTTTTAAGTAGTTCATTTCTAGTTATAGGAGATGACCATAACTCTCGTAGCTCTTCCTCACTCTTTAAAATTTCTGGTAAAGTTATTGTATTAAATAACCTTTTAATAAATTCCTCTGCTGAAACAGGTTTTCCATGAAAGTAAAACAAAGAAGTAGACATGGACTTAATTGATAATTCTTTGCCTTCAGCTAATTTAATTATGATTTTTTCTTTAGGTGGCTTTGGTTCAGCTGGCTCTTCACCACCATCTTCTTCTCCTGGCTCAAAAGGTTTTTCTATTTTTTCTTCCGGTGGTTCTTCAGGTATTGGTTCACCATCCCATTCAGGGTCAGCAAAATTTGCTGAAGCACCTACAAAATCAACAACAGTAAAATAAAACTTATCTTCAAATAATCTTGTTCCTCTTCCAATTATCTGCTTGAACTCAATCATGTTGTTCACTGGTCTCATCAATACAATGTTTCTTATATTCAAAGCATCAACACCCGTACTTAGCTTTTGACTAGTTGTTAATATTGTCGGAAGTGTTTTTTCATTATCCTGAAACTGTCTAAGATGAGTATCGCCTGTTGTTGTATCTTTAGCGGTAACTCTTACACAATAATCAGCAGGAGGATTAACAGTCTCTTGATTAATTAAATCTCTAACCATTCCAGCATGAGCAATGCTTGCACAGAAAACTAAGGTTTTTTCTTTAGGGTTAATACTATTAAGCATTAACTGAACTCTCTTACGCTCTCTACCTTCGATAACAATTTTCTTATTCATATCTTTTTCTTCAAACACTTCACCTTCAGAGATTTCTTCTTCACCAGCTAAAATATCATCGTCACCTGTGTAAACATATTCATCCATAGTTGTTTGAATTCTCTTAACTTTAAACGGTGTTAAGAAACCATCTTTAATCCCATCTTTTAATGAGTAAGTATAAACAGGTTCACCAAAGTAATCATATGTATCAGCATTAAATTTTCTTTTAGGTGTAGCTGTTAAACCAATTTGTACAGCAGATGAAAAATAATCCATTATTCCTCTCCATCTACTTTCATCTTTAGCTCCACCTCTATGACACTCATCAATAATAACTAAATCAAAGAAGTCAGCAGGGTATTGACCAAAGTAAGGTTTATTTTCTGGCCCTGACATAAAGCTTTGAAATATAGTAAAGAATACAGAACCATTTGTTGGAACATGTCCTTTGTCTTTAACATCTTTAGGTGTAATTCTAACTAAAGCGTTCTCATCAAAGGCACTAAAAGAATTAAAAGCCTGGTTAGCTAATATATTTCTATCTGCTAAAAATAATATTCTAGGAATTCTTTTGCCATCTCTTTGTATATTCCATCTAGATTGAAACAATTTCCAAGCAATGTGAAATGCAATTACAGTTTTACCTGTCCCTGTTGCAAGAGTTAAAAGTATTCTTTGTTGCTTATCCGCAATGGCATCTAATGCATTATTTATAGCTATTTCTTGATAATACCTTGGTTCTCTAATTCCTTTAAATGGCTCAAAATTTATAGCATCAAATTTGCTAGACCATTCATTCTTATTTTTAAAAGTTTTAATCCATAGTTCTTCGGGTGATGGAAAATTATCCACTTCTCCTTCTGATGTGATAAACATTTCACCTTTTTCATTCTTAGAATAGTTAATCTCATAAATCTTGTGACCATTCGTGGAATAAGTAGTATGTATCTTTAACTTTTGAGCATAATCTTTTGCCTGGCTTATACCTTCACTTACAGGTAAATCTTCTTTCTTGGCTTCAATTACTGCCAATTTTCTATTCTTATAAATCAGAACATAGTCAGCTCTAATAATTCCAGCTCTAATACCACCAGGTTTAATTTCACCATTGGTAATTTTAAATTCTCTTCTAACAACACTTCCTTCAATTTTACCCCAACCAGCCTCCTTAACTTTTGGGTCAATTAATTCTGCTATTGTCTCTGCTTCGTTCATGCTACCTCTCTTGGCTTAAGTTCTTTAACAAGGATTGATAACTTTAGCTTATTTAGCTCAATAAGTTTTTGGGATTTTATCTTGCTGTAACTATCAATGTAATCACAAAGCTTTCTAAGTTTGACTCTAATCTCAATCTGTTCATTTAAACTTTCTGGTAAAAAAATATCAATGCTTTGCCATTTAGATTTACTTATAATTGGAAGTGTTGCTTGTCCTGCATTTTTTTGAACCTCTGCTTGAAATCGATTTCCTCGCATTTGCCAATAAATAAGTTCGGCATCATATTCCTTGATTGGTGTGAGAGAGTTTATCTGCTGATTGAAACAAACATCTTCATCATTTATTGCGACTTTACCAATTGTTGCGCCAATGCAAACCATCATGACGGAGTTAGCATTTGCTTTTCGTGAAAACTCAGCACCTTCTTTGCTCAAACCATCTTTAGTTACTTCAATAGTTCCATTTTTTTTAAAGTTTGGTGGCTTAATAAATGGAATGTAATCACCAAAGCTTTCTTTATTTGATGTCTTGGGTGTGTTTCCAGTTTGTACCAGTCCTAAATCTGATACTTTATATTTCTTCCAATTTTGTCTAAATGTAGTCCTTGCATCTATTATATTGTTTAAGTTAATCTTAGCTAATTCTATTGCTTTTTCTGTTGATTTAATTGTTTTATTAATCTTCACAAATACTGCATCAAGTTTTGCTACTATCTGTTGTTGTACTTCTAATCCTGGTATGGTTATTTCTAAATTCCTTAATGAGGTTTTGTTAAATTTTCTTTGTGCTGTTCCACTCACTATTGATTTAATTAATTCTTGACCAAAATCACTATCTAAAAAATATTTCAAATATTGTGTGGATAAAATTTTGTTATCAGGTCTAATCAAAACACTGTTTGGACCTAGTGTCATTGGTTTACCTAAATCAGGAACTAAGAAAGTTTTACCAGGCTCTCCAACACTAGATATTATCAAGTCTCCTGGATATAATTTACTATGTTTTAAAAATTCATATGCATGTTTTGAAACATAACGGAAAGATTTTTTCCAATGTTTTGTGAAGTCTGTTAATCGAACAAGTATTGCATACCCCTCATTATCTAAATATTTTACATTTTCTTTAAGGCTTGCAAAACTTCCATTAGCCACATAATCAGTTGTTAAGCAAATATCTCCAATTTTGAATTTTTTTAAAGTCATAATATTTCTTTTATAGATTTTAGTATTTTGTTAGATTGTCTATCTAATTCTTCTATTTCATAAATAATTTTTTCTGGGGCTCTTTCATCGACTACCTTGACCACGTTAGGATTTTGAGCACTTAAATCAAAAGTTTTACTATTAAATTTATCTATATCTATAGACCAGCTATTGTCACTCATCTTTTGTGTTTTGAATAATTGTATAAAGTCCTCTAAATCATTCTCATTTAACGAATTGGTCTTTCCCATATTTCTTTCAACATTAAGCTGGTAGTACCAAAGCTTCTTAGTTGGTTTCCCTTTTTCAAAAAATAGTACAACAGTTTTAACTCCTGTTCCAAGAAATGCCCCTCCAGGTAAATCAAGCACTGCAAACAAATTACATTCTTCTAGTAATTGTTTTCTAAGAGCTATACTTGCGTTGTCTGTATTACTTAAAAAAGTATTTTTAATAACAACACCACACCTTCCACCAATTTTAAGTTTTTTTATAAAGTGTTGTAAAAACAAATACGCAGTTTCACTTGTTTTAATAGGAAAGTTTTCTTGTATATTTGTTTTTTCTTTTCCACCAAAAGGAGGGTTAGCAAGAATTACATCAACTCTATCTTTGTTTTGTATCTCTTGAATGTTAGTCTCCAATGTATTTTGATGAATGATATTAGGGCTTTCAATTCCATGAAGTATCATATTCATAATACCTATTATGTAAGCTAAGGTTTTCTTTTCAGCTCCATAAAATGACTTTGTTTTAAGTGTTTTAAGTTCTGAAGTTGTTAACGATTTTGATTTACTCATATGTTCAAATGCTTCAACTAAAAAGCCAGCACTACCAACAGCACCATCATAAACAGTCTCTCCAACCTTAGGGTCAATGACTTTAATAATAGATTTAATTAATGGTCTTGGAGTGTAATATTCACCACCATTACGACCAGCATTACCCATGTTTTTAATCTTATCTTCATATAAAGCACTTAATTCATGCTTTTGTTCATTACTTTGAAACTGAAGATTATCAACTTCATTCACAACATCTCTTAATGTGTATCCATCTTGGAGTTTATTTTTAAGCTCAGAGAATATTTCACCAATTTTATATTCAAGTGTATCAAAACTTTCAGCATTGTTTCTAAATGAAGAAAGGTAAGGGAACAACTTCTCGTCAACAAATTTCTTTAAGTCTGGCCCTGTCAAAGTTTTATTGAAATCTATTTTACCAGCTTTGTCTTTAACAATAGCCCAGGTAGACCATTGAAATTCTTTATTTAGGGTAGGTTTAAACTTTTTGTTTTCTAGTTTAGCTTTAGTTTCTTTATCTTTTTCATAATCATCTAACCATTTAAGAAATAGTATCCATGATGATTGTTCAGCATAATCAAGTTCAGTACTACAACCAGAGTCTTTCCAAAGGATATCATCAATATTTTTAAAGGTTTGTTCAAACATTATAAAATATTATATCAGGTGAAGTGAATTTGAAGTGAATTTATTTAAGTTGCTTGAAGAGGATTCCGGAAGTTACTAATATCAACGTTAATGAAAGGAAAAATAATTAACTTTATTGATTTGTAATCAATAGGTCCGCGGTTCGAGTCCGTGCGGGGGCACCAGACTAGGTTAATGATTTTGATGTAATTTGTTTTTTTGGATCAAAAAAAGGTTTTTCAATAACTTCACATTTAAAATTCTTTTCCTGAATTGTAACTTCAATTTCTAAACCAATTTTTGAATATTTAATGTCAACCATCGCTAAAGCTATATTCTTTTTCAAACGTGGCGAATAAACAGCTGAAGTTACTTTTCCTATAACATTATTATCAAATATTAAGGGCCAAAATGTAGTGTTAGGTCCACTTAATTTTTTACATTTAATTTCTAAACCTACTTGTATTCTTTTAATCCCTTCTGCTTTAATTCTTTTAAGTGCTTCTTTACCAATAAAATTTACATCACTATCTAGGTTAACTAAACGATCTAAACCCAATTCAAATGGATTTGTATTTATATCTGCATCAGCATGGTAAGAGAGCATGCCACCTTCTATTCTTCTAATAGAAGAAGTGTGACCTGGTTTTAATCCAAATTCCTTTCCTACAAACATAATTTTTTCATATAATTCATTTCCTTTTGAACCATCTTTTAAAAACAATTCATAACCAAACTCACTTGACCAGCCAGTTCTTGAAACGATTAATGGTATTCCATCTAAATCTAGTTTTCTAAACCAATAATATTTTAGATCTTTTATGCTTTCTCCAAATAATTTAATCATTATTTCAGCTGACTTAGGTCCTTGTAATTGTAATGGAGAAACGTCTGGCTCTGTTATTTTCACATTTAACCCAGAGTTAATTGCTACCCCTTGAGCCCATAATAAAATATCACTGTCACCCAAAGATAACCAAAAGTGATTTTCTCCTAAACGTAAAAGCACCGGATCATTTAGCACCCCGCCTTCTGCGTTTGTAATTAAAACATATTTACATTGACCAACTGATAGTTTTGATAGATCTCTTGGTGTTAATAATTGAATAAATTTAAAAGCATCTGGTCCAGTAATTTCAACTTGTCTTTCAACAGCAACGTCACATAAAATTGCTGTTTCAATTAAGTTCCAAAAGTTTTGTTCAGGGTCACCAAAATCACGAGGTATATACATATGATTATATACAGAAAAACCTGTTGCTCCCCATTTAACTGTAGAATCAAAATATGGAGATTTTCTAATTTGAGTTCCAAACCCAAAATTTTTGTTGCTCATTAATTTGTTTCTTTTCTGATCTGCTCTATTTTAATTTTTTTTTGAAGACTTTTATTTGAATCGTAAAGTAGATTAAACTTAATTTTTTTATTTGTTATAATAGAAATAAGTTTAGCGTTTCTTACTTCGTAATTGTCAGCTACAGCACTAATAGGTCTCTTTTGAATGTTTAAATTTTTAATAACAATTTTTGATTTATCACTAACTACCCTTCCCTTCCATCTTCTTGGTCTAAACGCACTTATAGGTCTTATTGAAAGTTTTCTAGAATCTAAATTTAAAATAGGTCCATATACAGACATATTGTAAGCTGTACTTCCAGCAGGTGTAGAGACTAGAATTCCATCTGAAACTAATTTTTTTATAATTTTTTGTGAGCCATTAGAAATTTCCAATGATGCTGTTTGTCTACTTTGTCTTAAAATTGATACTTCGTTAATTGCTATAGATTTTTTTGTCTTATTAAATTTATTTTTTACACTCATCTCTAATGGTGAGATAGTAACTAATCTTGCTCTAGAAAGGTTTTTGATAGTGTTTTTAGATGAAAACTTATTCATCAAGAAACCATAACTACCAGCATTTATTCCATAAAAAGGTTTTTTATATTTATTATAACTTTTTAAAGATGAAAGCATAAAACCGTCTCCACCAATAACAATTATTAGATCACATTTAGATGGTGAGGTAGTTTTAAACTTTTTTTCAATAAAGTTTTTAATATTTATGGAACGCGTGGTTTTATCAAAGAGAATAAAAATATTTGAATAAGATAATTTTTTCATAAATTAATTCTAAATAAATAATTAAATCAATTTAGTTATATTATCTACAATAGTATTAGATAAATCTTCCCAATTTTGATTTTTTTTTAACTTGAAAATTTCTAAGGATTTATACCAACTATAACTTTTATCATGATCTAACCATCTCCAATCAGCTCTGAAACCTAGTAGACCGTATGTTCTAATGCCAATAGAGGATGAAAGATGTAGTATACTTGTGTCTGAAGAAATTACTAAGTTTAAATTAAGGATTTCTTTAGCTAAATCATAAAAATCTAGATTACCTAAATTTTTCATATTAATTTCTTTATAATATTTTAAATCTTTTTCTCTTATGTCCTTTTGAAGACAGTAAAAATTAATATTGTGAGTTTTTTTAAGCTCAAAAATTTTTCTTAATGAGTTTAAATTTATTGATCTATTTTTGTCAAATTTATAGTTTTCATTTCCTGACCAAGCAAACCCAATATTAAGTATTTTATTTTTATTATTTATAATTAACTTGGGGTTTAAAGGTATCTGTTGTGGTGGTTTATTTAAATCAAGATTTAAAAAATAAGGTAATGACATCAAGTTAATTTCAAATTGATAATTTTTACTTTGATCAATCTGATTAATAAAATTAACTCCGTTTATGCTAAACAAACCATTTAATGATTTTGGGATTAAAAAATCTATTCTACAGTTATATTTTTTTAATTCAGGAATAAGACGAGAAAATTGAATTGTGTCACCAAAACCCTGTTCATGCTTAATTAAAATTTGTTTATCTACAATTTCCTTTATGTCTTTTGGATATTTACTTACATCTAGATTATTTTTTTTTAGTCTATATTCATAGTATTTCCATCCATCTTTGAAATTATTTTTACTTAAATACGCAGTTCCTAAATTATAATTTGCTAAATTATTATTGGGATTTAGTTCAATTGATTTTTGATAATTTAATATCGAATTTTCATATTCATTTAAATTATAGAGTGTGGTTCCAAGACAATTAAAATATGTAGACTTAAATTCTATTGGTTCCTTTTCAATATTAATTGTCAGTAATTCTTTTTTTGATTTTTCAAATTCTATAATTTCACCAAGGTAAAGTGCTTTTGCAAACTTTCCATAAACGTAATCTTTATCAATTGTATCAATTTGGGATAATAGTTTTTTACAATCATCGTATTTTCTTAGTTGAATTTTACAAAGAAGAAGTTTTACTAAGGTTGAAACTCTATCAGGTAAATAATTCAAAGACGATAAAAACTCTTGCTCCGCCTCTTTATATAGTTCCTCGTCAAATTTTTTAGATCCAATCTCAAAATGTTTCTTAGCTATCTCTAAATTGTTAGACATAAAAATATTATAAATTTTAAAAAATTAAAAAAAAGAATTAAAAGTTTACTGGTGCCCTCGGCCAGACTCGAACTGGCACTCCATAAATGGCAAGGATTTTAAGTCCTTTGTGTCTACCAATTTCACCACGAGGGCATTAGTTAATTTCAAGAGTGTTTATGCTAATATTTATAATTGAACAAGATGAATAAGTAAAATTTTAATATTTTTTTTTAACCTTAAGAGAAGGCATTAATTTTCTGAATTCTTCAATATGGTTTGAACCTAATAATTGATCTAATTTATTTATTAAATAATCTACAAAATCATATGATTTATAGGAATAAAACATAATCAAAATTAATTTTTTCAATTTTTCTTCATTAAGCTTTTCTATTTCTTTATAGTTTTTTACAAAGACGCAATCCAACTGAAAAATTGTATTTAATCCTATTGTAGTATTTTTTGCAATAATCATTGGCTTAAATGTTCTGGTGTTTATGTTGTGAAACATATTCAAATTGAAATTAAGTTTTTCCATTAAGTTTGAAACATATGATAAATTTTTTTCATTTTTATATATAGGTACAGGAGAAAGTTCTAATTGAACTACAAGAGAGTCAGAAATATTTTTTTTTCCATTTTCGATAATTACGGATTCAAAACCTTGTACATCAATTTTGAAGAAATCTACTTGCTTGTCAAAATTTATATCATCTAATTTTTCAGTTTTGAGCGAAATTTTATTAATTATTTTTGAGGCATTTTCAAAGTTATGAAATTTGTTTACATAATCAGTATCTGCCTTCAAAAAAGAAGTCCAGCCTGGATATGCACATATATTTAAATTTTGATTAGAACCATCTCCAATCGCTTTTTGAAAAAATTTTTTTTTGTCAGTATTTATTAATTTCTTAAATTCTTCTTCATTTGGTTCGAAGCCATATAAAAAAGATTTTGTATTATTTAATAATTCCTCTAAATGAGTCGTGGGATCGCAAGGACTCGCGCCAATATCACAGACTACAATTTCTGAATTATTTTTTATAAATTTCATTTATTATAATTTAATAAGTATTTATGGTAATAATTACTTAATGGTACAAAAAAAACAAATTATAATTTTTACTGATCTTGATGGGTCTTTATTGGATAAAGATACTTTTAAATTCAATATTATAGAAAACTATTTTAGAGAATTAATATTAAAGAATATTATTATTATTCCAAACTCAAGTAAAACAGAAGCAGAATTATTAGATTTTAATAAACAGTATAATCTAAATTTAAGTTTTATTGAAGAAAATGGTTCATGTATCCATGGATTAAATTTGATAAATCCCAACCTACCAAAGAAAGTATTAATTAGTAGAACTGTTGATAAAATTTATGAAATTTATAATAATAATGTTCCTAATAATTTAAAAAATAAAATTACTCTTATTCAAAATTTAAACTTAAAAAAACAAGAAGAAATTTTTGGACTTCCATTAAATAAACTAAAATTAGCTATAAATAGAAAATACACAATACCAATCAAATTTAATGGAAGTCAAATCGAAAAATATGAATTAATTGAAATTTTAAATAATGTAGGATTAACTCTTCAAACTGGAGGTAGAATAATTAATATTTGCGATAATATTAATAAATCAAAAGCTATGTCCAAAATAATAGAACTAATAAGTAAAGAAATTGATGATGAGGTTGTAACAATTGGTGTTGGTGATAATCAAAATGACATAGAGATGTTAAAATTGTGTGACCATCCATGCTTAGTAAGAAATGATAATTTTAATAGTGCATTGATAAACATAGACAATTTAATCAAATCTACTGAGCCATCACCTATGGGATGGGCTGATGTGATCAAAACGGCTATACAAAAAATTGAATCTTAGGATAGGTTCCCGCCATGAGTGATTTTTATCAAGATGGTACCATATCAACACTTCATGATTTTGGCACTAAATCAACTAAAGAACTAGAGAAAGATTTATTAAATTTTTCTAAAGAAAGAAAAATGGAATTAATTTTACCTTGTCTTTACTCAGAATTAAAAGGAGATGCATTACCTAAAATTGTAAATGAGATAAGCAAAACAAATTATTTAAATCACATAATTATTGGTTTGGATAAAGCAACCGAAGCTCAAGCAAGAAAAGCTTGGACTTTTTTTGAAAAATTAGAAACACCATTTACTATTCTTTGGAACGATGGACCTAATCTTAGAAAATTGGATAAAGAGTTAAAAAAATTTGGGCTTGCTCCTAATGAGTATGGGAAAGGTAGAAATGTTTGGTACTGTATAGGAATGTCAATAGCTAGAGACAGTGCAAGGTCTGTGGCATTACATGATTGTGATATAAAAACATATGATCGTAGAATGTTAGCAAAGCTATTTTACCCTGTTGTAAACCCACTATTTAATTTTGAATTTTGCAAAGGTTTTTATCCGAGAGTTGCAGATAATAAAATGAATGGAAGAGTTGCAAGATTACTAGTTTTCCCACTTTTAAATGCATTAGAAAAAACTATAGGAAATAGTGATTACTTAAACTTCATGAAATCTTTCAAATATCCTTTAGCAGGAGAATTCTCTTTTAGAAGAAATATTTTACCAGAATTAAGAATTTCATCAGACTGGGGAATAGAAATTGGAATTTTATCTGAGATGCAAAGAAATTTTTCACCTCAAAATATTTGTCAGGTAGATTTAGCAGATACTTATGATCATAAACACCAAAACTTATCTATTAATGATGAAAAACAAGGTCTATCAAGAATGTCTATTGATATAATTAAAACATTTATAAAAAAATTAGCAACTCAAGGTCATTCATTTAGTAAAGAACAATTTAGATCTTTAAAAGCAACTTATTACAGAGCAGCTTTAGATTTAATAGATGCATATAGAAACGATGCACAAATGAATGGTTTAAAATTTGACTCTCATACAGAAGAAAAAGCTGTTGAACTATTTGCTGCAAATATTATGAAAGCAGGTGATGCTTTCTATCAAAATCCAATGGACACCCCTTTTATTCCAACATGGAGTAGAGTTAAAAGTGCTATACCAGATTTTTTAATTAGATTAGAAAAAGCAGTTAACGAAGACAATATGCGTTACATTTAGTTAATTATTTTTATTTTAAAGATAATTCTACATTCAAAATTGGAGTATTCTGCATAATTATAGCGCGACAAGATTAATCTCAGAAATTTTGGTTCATAGGTTAAAAAATTCAATGTTTAAAAATAAAAAAGATAAAGATACTTTTTTAGCTTGGTCTGTTCATTTGTTAACATGCTCTGGACTAATAGCAGGCTTTTTAGCTCTAATATGCGTATTTAAAAATGATGAAGCCTCAGCCTTTTTATTTTTAGGACTTGCATTATTGATAGATGCTGTAGATGGTACATTGGCAAGAAAATTCAAGGTATCTATATTTGTAAAAAATATAGATGGTAAAATGCTTGATAGTGTAATTGATTTCTTCAATTACATAATAATTCCATCAGTAATGATTTATTGGTTTAAATTTGTTCCCTCAGCTTTTGAAATTATTATACCTTCAATCATTTTAATTGTATCAGCAATATCATATTCGAATAATAATTTGATGACATCAGATAACTTTTATAAAGGCTTTCCATGCATCTGGAATATTTTACTTTTTTATTTATATTTATTTGATCTATCGCAGGTATATAATTTATTTATGATATCTGCCTGTATATTATTAAAATTTATACCAATTAAATTTGTTCATCCATTACGAGTTAATAAATATAGAAGATATTCTGCTGTATTTATGGTTCTATGGTTTGTTTCCTCTTTTAAAATTTTATTAAGCTCATTTTATGATCTTAACAATAATTTTGATTATTTATTTTTAGGAATATGGTTAATCTCAAATATATACTTTATTTGTCTTACATTTTATGAACTTTATCGTCAGGTATTTAAAAATATCTTTTTAAAAATCAAAAGACAAAATAGTTAAACTTCTTAAATTAAAAGAAATACTAAACAAATCATTTGAACAAAATTAATAACTACTGAGATAAAATGGGAATATTTAAATTTTTTATCTTCCTTTTCGTCTCTATATTTATTGATTAATGGCATCAACAAATAGTTTGATGTAGCAAATAAAATTGTGATTACTAGAATTAAATAAAGATCAATTCCTAATTTACTAAGAAATAAAAATGTTAATAGAACAATAAAACTAATTCCTAAATTAACATTATAATAAAAAGGGAATATTCTTCTAATAAACTTTCGAGCATTGTCTTCATCTAAAGTGGTGAATATTACTGGAGCAATAACGAATGAAAAAAATAACATAATTCCTAAAATCATTGCTGTTAAATAAATACTTACTTGTTCAATCATAATTTAGTTTTCTATTGAATTTTCTTCTTTCATTAATATTGGTCTACCATCATGCGCGGTATTAAGCGGTATAATTTTACCTTTATATTTTGCACATAAAGTTAGCGCACTTCTAACTTCTTCTCCTAATCTAACTTCCAGATCAACTATTACTAATTTTACATCTTCTAATTCTTTTAATATTCTCATTATAGTCCTTTGGTTAATTAATTTTATCTAATGACAGGCTTGATTATGTTTTTTAAGTCTCCAATAGTTATATGGCCAAGGAGTAACAAATCCAACTGCTAACATTATTGGAACTACCCACCATGTAAGTATTGCGCCTCCTGTAAATACATAATCTGTAATATTCATAGCAACTTCCATACTAATCATAGAAATAAAGCTCATTCCTAATGCAGTTTTTAATGCTTTTTGAAAAGTAAAGCTTTGTTTAATTAAAATAAATGTCTCTAAAATTACACTTGTAATTAAACCATTAATTATTGCTAAAATCATAATACTTAAAACTGGAAAAGGAATTTTAGTTAATTGAAAAAATAATATAGTTCCAAAATCACCAATAGCACAACCTAAAAGGCACCAAGCAGTATTCTTGGCACTTCTTCTCCAAGTATGTTTACATTTCCAATTAAAACTTATTGCTTCAGCACTCATTCATTCTTCTTATCAAAATTAATTGAATTATTTATGTATAAAATTGACATATCTTATAGAATGTATTTATCACCTAAATACATTGCAAAAGCGATAGCAGCACCTAATAAAATATATTTCATAATTTATTTATACACTAAAATTAACTTGTGTTTATACAATATTTAATCTAGCTTTTCTGATGCTAACAGCTGTCTTAACTTTTCTACCATCTGTATTAATTTTATTATATTTCACTCTAAACGATAAATTTAAAGAACCTTTAAAAACAATAATTTTAATTTTTTTTTTAGGTTTCCTTATATGCTTACCAGCAGGAATTTTGAACGAATTAAGTCATGGCCTATTTTTTGAAAAATTTAATTATTCAGAAAATTTGACTATAAGTTTTTTGGGACCAGCATGGGCTGAAGAACTACTGAAGTTTGCTATATTATATCTAATCGTTTTAAAGAGAAATGAATTCAATGAACCAATGGATGGCTTGGTTTATGGAGTTGTCGTATCGCTAGGTTTTGCAACATATGAAAATTATTCGTATGTTTATGAATTAGCAGTTGAATGGGCAAATGAAGACAATGAAAGTCCTGAAGTATATTCATATTTTGTTGCTCTAGGTAGATCTTATAGCGCTATACCTTTGCATGGATTAAATGGGGCTGTGATGGGATATTATTTTGGAATGTATGCTTTTACTGGAAATAAGAAATTTTTGCTATTATCTTTATTATTACCATACTTATTTCACGGATTTTATAATTATTTAATTTACCCTTCATCAATGATTATTATTATAATTTTAATAATTTACTCATTATATTTACATAAAGTTTTGAAAAATAAACAAAAGAAAAAAAGAAAAGAATTTGAGAAAAAAAAAATATGATAAAATTAAGATATATTTTTTTTATTTTGCTATTTGTTGCTTCAGTTTCAAAAACTAGTCATTCTTTATCTCCATCTTGTTATGATTTTTTAGAAGCATTAACATTAGAGTCTAAAGATAACCCAGAGTTCAGATGGGATGTTGTGGATGAGTTTAATGATTTTGGCATTGCATTCAATTATGACCCTCCAGCAACATTAGATTTAAAAGATACAAGTTTTTTATCTAAAATAAGAAGAGATAAAAGAGGCTATCCTTATATTGGGTTAATTTCTCATCCACCTTATTTAAATTATTTTAAAAAAAACGACATATTAATTGCTATTGATGGAAAAAATTTTAATACCTTGGATGATCAAACTATTAAGGAATTAATTTATTCACCAAATAAGGATACTATTAATTTAGTGTATGAAAGAGATAAAAAAATAAAAGAAGTCTCCTTAAAACGTGTTGAGTATGAAAGAACCTATAACATTGTAGATTTTGCTTTAGAATCAATAAATGACATAGATATTGTTAATTCGGTTGTCACGTTTTCATCTACAATCAGTTTAAGAAAAGAATACTACGACAATAATATATTTCCTGTTGTAGATCTAGCAAAAAAATATTTAGCAGAATTTAAAGATGGAAAATGGAATTCAGATGATTGTATGGATATACCACAAGATTTAGCAGAAAATTACAGATTAATCTATCCTGGAGAAAATCTTGCTTTTGAAAATTTATTATCAGAGGATCAAAATTTAATTTATGATACAGTTGATTTATATTTTACTGCTGAAGATGAAGAGCTTACATTAAATATCGTAGGCAACACCACTGGAACCTGGAGTGTAAGAAATAAATTTAATCTTTTATCATTTCCTTTTGATAAGCAAAAAATAAAAATACATCTAATTGATATGGATGATTTTGAGGAAAATTATTTTGAATTTAGCGACATAAGTTATAGAATTTTAAAACTTACTGAGGAAAATTCGATTCCCGGATGGAAAATTATAGACAGCAAAATTTCTGTTCAAAACAAAATAGATCTTGGTAATCTGATATTTAATGAAGGCACAATTGAATTTGAGATAGAAAGACAATCTTTTTATTATATTTTCAAAATTATTCTTCCAATAATGTTAATACTATTTGTCTGCTGGTCTTCTGTTTGGGTCGACAGAAAGGAAATAGAATCAAAACTTACTATTACAATTGTATGTCTTCTTTCATTAATTGCATATAATTTTGTTATTGATAACGAACTTCCTAAACTTAATTATTTAACTGTGATGGATTGGATTATACTTACTTCATATGTATATGCTGCGGCTCCAAACATACTTGCAATTATATCGTTTCAATTAAGTAAGTCTAAGAACAAAAATAAAATAGAAAATCTAATTTCATATTACAGTAAAAGATTTGGTATTTTGTCTTACTTTTTAATTGTATTTATTATAATACTCCTAAATATAAACGTTGTTCCTGAAAATACTATAAATGCTCTTAGTTGGGCAATGTTTAAAACTAGTTATTAATTTAAAAATTTAATTAATTCTTTTAAAACCTTTTTTTTTTTACTTGCGTCACCTTCTATATTATTAGAAACATTTTTTAATTTATCGATCAATTTACTTTTATTCGTTTTAAGCATTTTTGATGCCTCTAAAAAAGATGATTCTACTTTTTTTTGAAGCATATTTTTATCTGTAATTTTTATCAGTGATATTGCTTTTTTTGCATCATCACCAAATGCTTTCTTAAATTCTTCTTGTTCGTATTTAGTAAATTTCTTGTCACTTAAATAAAGGTTCAAGGAACCCCACATAAAAGCTCTGTTAATTATTTCTTGATTTGACGTTTCAATTTCGTTACCTATCATTTTTTGTTTAGAATTTTCAATTTTTTCATCAATTTCTGCGATGTTGTATGTGCCTTTCTTTTTAGTTTTAAAGAATTCGTTATACTCATTGGTCATTGAAAACCATATTAATGCTTGCATCCTAATTAAAAAACTAGGATGAGTGCTCCACAATTGGTTATTACTCTTACCAATTGTTTCAATTTCTCTTAGCTGATCTAAATAAGCTGAAAATTTAAAATTTAAATATTTATCACTTAAACCAGATGTTAGTTTAATATTAGCTCTTAGAGCAGCCTCCAAATCTCCACATGCCAAAATACCTATCCTATCAGCACTAATTTCTGCTGCCCTACTTAAATTCAATATATTTAACCTCAAGTTCCTATTTTCCTCATTTTGATGATTTGGATACAATGAGTGTTGGTAAATATAATGTGCCACTTCATGACCTATAACAAATTCAAGCTCTTTTTCACTTAATAGCTCAATTAATTTAGAAGTTAAAATAATAAATGGTTTTGAGAATGGAGACATAAGACTGCAAGAAGCGTTGGCTTGATAATTGTCTGACGTAACAAAGAAATCAAATTCATTTTTAATATCCAACTTTTCTATAACTGCATCAATTGATTGAGAAACAGATGGTAAAATATCCTTAGAAATTCTTATTGAATGAGATAGTAAATTAGATAAATGACTTTCATCTAAAATTTCATTTTTTTTAAATTTTTTTAAATCTATTCCAAATTCATTAGGATTATCACTTTTAAATTTGTATTTATCGAAATGGTCCATTAACAATTATACTGCTTACGCATATCCGCTATAATTTTTACCATTTCTTTAGCTCTTTTTTTTTTCTTAACTTCCCTGTGATTAGTTTGAGCATTCCATTTAGTATATTCTTTTCTTAATAGTTTACATTTTTCAATATCTTCCATTTCATCAGTAAGCCCAAAGCTCTCTTCAGATGGTTTTTCAGAAATTTCTAATTCGTCAACATTTGCAATAACTTTATCTTTCATTTCTTTAAATGTATTAAGATTTACTCCAGTTGTTTTTGCAATTTTATTTATTAACTGATCTTCTGTCTTGCTAAGTCGCCCATCAGCACTTGCTATATCTAACATTAGCTGCATAGCTGTATATTTTTGAGATTTTGAGGCAATATTATTAAACTCATCAACTAATTTAGATAATGAGATATCTCTTTTTTTTGCTGCAATATATGATTCCTTAATCAATTTAGAAAAAAATTTATTTCTCTCTTTTTTAATATCATTATCAAGTAGATTCGTTACATTCCTTGCCCAATCTTTAACTACATTTAACTCCTTTTGATCTAAATGACCATCAGCTGCAGCCATACACATCCCTAGTTTAATTGACAATTCTTCAACTTTATCTTTGTTTTTTACTTCATCCATATAACCTGGTTCCTTAAAACTAAAATTAACTTCTTTAGAAGCAAAATGTTTTACTTTTGAAGTATCTGTAACCACGCCTCTTTCCAATTCTGTGTCGTAATCACAAGCTAAAAGTATAAATTTAAGTTTTCTTGATCCTTTGTGAGGTGGTATAATAAAATCTAGTGGTAAAGAGCAAAACTTCACCCAGTCTGGATAATATCCATCATAACTTGTTTTAACAATCTGGTAAAAACCTAAAACTCTACTATTGGGTTCACAGAAAACTGCTTGTGCAGATAAAACAGGGAGTCCTGGTTCTTCATCAGTTATGTCCTGTACTGTAAGAAAAACTTTTATTTCATCTTGAGTAGGATGATTAACCATTCCACACATTTCAATATTAAAACAATTAATTTTTAAGTCAGTATCTTTAGGAATACCTTTTGTAATTTTTATTGAAAACGGGTTTGATTTAACTACTTCTTCAAGATTAGAGCTTGAACCTCCACCACCAAACATTGCTCCAAAAACACCTTTTATTAAGGCCCAACCTATTGCTAAAACAACCCATACTATTACTACTTCAAGCATATTATTCTATATCAAAATCAAGTTCATCTTTTAGTTTTTTAAATTCTTTAGATCCATCTGGTTTTAAAGTCATTTCATGTTTTTTTTTCGATTTCATTTCTTGAAATACACAATGCATTTTTCCATTTGTGTCATATGAATATGTAACTTCTACAGGGTCACCTTGTTTAGCGTTTTTTGACAATTTTAGTGGTTCTTTTGCTATAACTACCACAAAATCTATATTGCTCTCCTCACCCTCACTTTGTGTAACAGAGCAATCAATTGTTTCTTGGTCATCATGTAAAACTGCATAATTCTTTGTAATTGAACATGGAAGTTTTGTATCTCTTGGTATTACAACATCATTAACTACTCCCCATTGATCTTTTTCTTGGTCAATTGTTGCCATTAAGGTTCCCATATAAAAATTGCATATGTCTTGTAAATCTACTTTTGCAATTGCTTTTTTTTGAGAAGGATTTAATTCATCTTTGTTTTGTATACCTGCATAAATAGCTGCACCACAAGCAACAGCCTCATCAACATTTACTCCCTTTACTGGTGCTTTTTTCATAATTTTTTTAATAATTTCACTAACAAAAGGCATTCTTGTACTCCCACCCACTAAAAGTGTTTGTTGAATGTTGCTCGGTTTACAATCGGCCCGTTCTAAAGCTTCTTCCATTAACATCTTTATTTTTTCAACATATGTATCAATAGAATTTTCAAATTCTTTTTTAGTAATATCTATTTTTTGTGGACCTTTAGGACCTTCTATAATTTCTGATGCTGTTTCTTTATTGCTAAGGATTTTCTTAATTCTCTCAGCTATAAGAAATAATTTTTCATCATTTAAATCATCTAGTCCTTTACCTTTTGCTTTCTTATATTTTTTATCTAAAATTTTGATAATTTCTTCGTCAAATCTTCTTCCACCTAAGTGCTTATCGCCTACAGATGTTATAACATCAATTTTTTTATCTTTTACAGCTGCTATGGTTATATCAAAAGTACCTCCCCCTAGATCAAATATCAACACTCTGCCACTAATTGATACTCCTGGAAGATTTGCATAATGAAGAACTGCTGCTGTTGGCTCATTAATTAACTCGACATCTAGCTTTGCTAATTTAGCTGCATCAATTGTTGCAACTCTTGCGGCTTCTGCAAACATTGCTGGAACCGTAACAACTGCTTTTTTAACACCAGATGTGTAGTCTTTTAATTTTGAGAGAATAAGAGATGATATTTGAGATGGAGTATAGCCCTTAACATCTTTTTTACCATCTCTATCAATCCATTGTCCTTTAGATGTTGACCAAACAACATCGTTTTCCATCTCACTTTTAACTTCAAGAATAGTATTTTTTTTATTTGTTACAGCAGCATCAATAGCTTTATCACCCACTATTGCTTTTTCTCTTCCAACATATACAGCAGATCTAGTAATTCTATTGTTATTTATTGGATCAGATAATACTTCTGGGTTCCCCAAATCATCTAAGATTGCGATTGCTGAAAAGGTAGTTCCAAGATCAATTCCTACAATTTTACTCATACTTAATTAGCTCCTTTATTTATATCATTATTAAATTCATAAATTTTTACCAATGCTTTTTTAAGATAAAATATTTCATCATTTTTAAGTTTAGTCATATAACCATTCGAAATTATTGAATGAACTAAATTATTTTTTTCTTTGTCTTTAGTTGGCTCAGTGATTGCATCAACTTCACAACCATGATGGTCGATACTATTAATATTTAGTTTAGGTGTAAATATTTCTATTCCTGAATTATTTAAAACTATCAAAAGTTTGTCTTTTGTGCTTTGGAAATACGATTTTGTAATATCATCATTTAATTGAATTTTTTTTTCAGCGTTCTCAATGAAAACAATCGTATCAATTATACCATCTAGTATCGACTTATTTCTCGAATACTCATAACCTCTTTTGTATTCCTTAAGTTCATCATTTTTTTCTCTAGCAACTTTTTCAAATGGAGCAATTTTTTCGTCTACGTCTTTTATAATTGATTTTGCATCTTTATATTGACTATTTAAATATTTTATTAATTCTTCATTATTTTTTTTAGATTCGTTTATAAAATTTTCTATTTTAGAACTAGTTTCTTTTGGAAATTCAATAAGGTTAAAATTACTTTTGTCAGAACTTTTAATTTTTAAATAAAGCTTATAAAATAAAATTATTGATAGAATTAGAGCTAGAATTAGTACCACGTAACTTGCAATAGATAAAAAATTCATTTAACCTCAATTAACATTTATGATTAAACCACATAAAATTGGTCTATGTCTAGGAATATTTTTTTTCTCATTTTTTGTAACAACTAATTCATACGCAATACCCATTAAGCCAATATTAGAGAGTTTTGAACAAATATTTAAGTTCTTGAAAAAAGGTGCGGATGAAATTCCTGATGCGGGAAAAAAGATGGAAGATTTAAAAGGTATTGATAAATCGGATAATGTTATGACAAGTAGTGAAACTAGCAAAAAATTTGGAGATCAAATTAATGATTTTAATCTTAATTATGTAAGCGAGTTAAAGAATTCAGGTCATAATAAACTTTTAGAATTACATGGGGTTAAGAATGGTAAACGACTTTCCGAAGTTATTGATAAAAGTGACATAGATATAAATGAATTTTTAGAAGAGAATGCTGGAATAAATATTTTTAGAACTTTTTGGTGGTCCGGAAGAATTTTTAGAACTTCAAATAGTTTTAATAAACCTGAGGAAGATAGATTGGTTATTGAATGTAAAAAAAAAAACGAAAATTTTTATTTCACAGCATTATTAGAAAATGAAAAAAAATGGTTACTTTTAAGTGCTAATATAAAAAAAGAGTCTGATTATAAGGAAATTAAAAGACAAAAACTTTATGTATTAGTCGATAAAGATGAATATATTATTTTTTCAACCACGACCCCAAAAGATAAAAAATATCCATTAAATTATTTTATTATAGCAAATGATGGGAGGTTTTTGCATGAATTCAACATGAATGGTACCGACAGTCCGAGATATCTAATTAATAATGCTGATAAGAAAATTTTAAAGTCAAATTTTTATTGTACAAAATTATAATATATTTAAAAAGTTATACATCAAAATCTAGATCATCAAGATTTTCATCAATTTGTTTCTCTACTTGTTTTTTAATTACATTTTTGTCTTTTTTTTCTTTATTAACAATTTTTTTTTCTTCCTTTATTTTTATTTTGAGTTTTTCATTAATAAATTCTTTATTTTCCAAATTTTTATCTGTTCTAATTTTAGTTTTTTTTAGTTTAGCAGCTTTTTTTTCAACGTTTTTCTTTTTTGATAAACTAGTTTTTAATTTTTCTTTGTTTGTTGACCGATTAATTTTAAATATAAAAAAAATTACAACAAATAAAACCACAAAATGTAACCAATATTCATTTAAATAATTATCATTCTTTGATAATTTTTTGTTCTTACTTGTATTATTTTTTATGTTTTCTTTATCAGATTTTTTTTGATCATTATTTGTTTGATTTTTTTCTTTTGTTTTCTCTTTAGGTTTTTCAACCTTAAATTTATTATTACATAACAAACCATTGTCTTTAGAAATTGTTACTAAATTTTTATTTAATTCTTTATTTATGTGCTTAACTATCTCTGTTTCATTAATAATTTTACAATAAACTCGTTTATTATTTTTATAAAAAATTTTTAGGTCAAATATAGTTTTGGCTGGTACAAGAATAGTTTTGTAAAAGTTATTGTTATTTTTTGATGAAAAAGAGAAAGATTCATAATTAGATATATATCTCTCGATTAATTGCATGGATTCTTTTGAAGCCAGACCTAAAATTTGATCATTACCTCTAACTTCATAATTATATTGAAAGTTTTTTAATTTATATTCAAGTCTTGTCCATGTTTCTTGTTTGTTATTGTCACCATATTTTGGTGGCATGATGTAAGAATTTCCATAATTCTGTCCAAGTGTATGTGCATTTTTAAAAGAATTAGAACCACCGTATTCTACTAAAAATGCTCCTTTTGAGTTATCATCAAACCTAAAAATATACATTACAGTACTTGAATTCTCTCCAAGAAGTAATGAATAATTAACTACATTTGCTGCATAAGTTTGGTTAAAAATAAAATAAGATAAAAATATAATTAATCTAAACAAAAAATAACTTAGATTTTTTCTTTTAAAGATACTCATAAGTTTTTCTATTCAACCTCATTTAAAACAAATTTTAAACTGAATTCTAACATACGACTTTGCTAAGAAAAGAATCATGAGATTATCATTATTCTTTTTCCTTCATTTAGTAGCGTTTTTTATCCTTTTAATAGTCCACCCTCATGCTAGAGCTCAGGATGATGGGTGGGCTATAATTGAGAAAGATAAAAATTTTATTTACATGTCTAAAAATGGTGAATTTATACATGGTGATAGAATTGTTTTATCTTTGAATTATAAAGATTGTGATACCGTTTATCATTTATTTACTTTTTTAACGACAAAAGGTGATGCTAATATCTACCAATTTGAAAATCAAAATATCCCAATAAAAATCAACGACTTCGATTTTTTTGCTGAAGTAACACATATAGAAAAAATTTTAGATCATAGAGCTCATTGGGTAGTATTTAAACTAGGTTCATATAATTCAAAAGAATATGCCCAAAAATTATCAGGTTTTATTGAGGAAAATCAAAATTACGAAATTTCATTAAATGATGGCTTAAATTTTGAGGTTAAAAATTATTTCGATATAAGAAAAAATAATTGGAAACTAGATTATTTCTCTGAAAATTTTAAAGAATTCTACAGGCGCTGTAATGAAAAGAATATATTTAAGGATAGTTGATGTTTGTAGGGATGGAAGCTTTAGTAATAATTAAAATAGTAGGATTATTTTTAAGTGTTTTTTAAAGTTTTAAGAAATTTTTTTTTAGTTTCAATTATTTTTACAACGTTCTCATATGCTAATGATGATGAATGGAATATTCATGATTTTGGAAGCTATGTAGTAGCAAGTGTTCCTGGTGAAGTTGTGTATGGTGATAAAATGAGATTTGTTCTTGAAAAAAGAAACTGTAATAAAATTGGAATAATGTTTTCCTTTTTGACTTATAAAAGTTCAGACACACCTGAATTACAAGGAAAGAAGGTTCCGATAAGAATTAATGGGTCTGATACCTTAAATTTTGCAGATGTTGTGCTTGTTAGACCGGCTTTTAGTAATATGGCATTTTTTGTGATGTTTACTGCTCCTGAGTATTATCCTTTAGATGAGTTTACTGATGGCATTATGAATGATTATCGAAAAGATAATGAATTTAGTATAACGCTTGCAAAATCTGATGATTTTAATCCTGAAAAGTATTTTGATATTTTGGATAACAACTGGAAATTAGATAAATTTCCTGAAAAAATTACTGAGGCCCATTTAATGTGCACTGAAAAACCTAAAAAAACTATAAAAGGTTGATTTAAGTTTTTTAAAATACCAATATATATCTTCAATTAATAATAGATAAGTATACGTTTAAAAAAAATAATGATTAAGAAATTTTTTAGCGTTGCAAAATTCCCAATATCTATAATAGTTGGAGGATATGCTTATTTTTGGTTAATAAATAATCCTCAAGAAAGTTATCCCATACCTATAATTCTATATTGGATACCAGATGTTATAGGATGGAATGGTTTTTTTATATTAGTTGGTTTTCTTGCTGGTCTGATTACTTTAGGAATTTGCCTTAGCTTAGCAGGTGAAGCTGGAGATTAGATTACTATCAACAAAATTCCCTTACTAAATATTGTCATAAAAATTTCATTTAATTACTTTTTTGAAGCTGATAAATTGAAACGTAATGTTTCTTTTTGGGTAATGGAATAATTACAGGTACATTGGTACATCTTGGCACTATTGATTTTTTTCCATAAATAATATTTGCATCATAATTTTCAAAATTTGTCTCTGGATGTGGATTTCCATCATTTATAATTGGCCATGCATCACATGCTCTATAACCAAATAGTATAAGAGGCCTTGATCCATCGGTATGATTTAAACCTGAACCATGAATTGTTCGACAATGAAAGAAAGCAACAGAACCTGCTTTTCCAGTCAAAGAAACTGATTTTTTTAAATTAATTTTATTTTTTTTAGTATTAATTTTACCTACGAAATAATTATCATTGCTGTGATGACTAAAAAGTTCTTTTGTATGAGAACCTTTAATAACCTTTAAAGGGCCATTTTTTTCATCACAATCCTCAAGATAAATACCTACTGTAATTAAATCATCGTTTGTATGAGGGTAAAACGCAAAGTCTTGATGCCATTCAACTAGACTTCCTTTTTTCTTATTAGGTAACTTAAAGTTTAATTTACCAAGATGAAATCTTACTGTTCCACCAATAAGCTTTTTAACTATATCAATAATCTTTTTATTTCTTGATAAATCATAAAATAATTTATTGTTATTTTGGGGATTATTTAATCTTAGTATTTCTTTATTTTTTGAAGAGTTGCTATTCAATACAAAGTGATAATTGTTGTAACTTTGTGTTCCACCTTGATCTTTAACTTTTTTTTTACTTTTCTTTTCCTTAGTTACAATTTTATTAATAAGAGTATTTAATTTATTGATATCATTCTTTGAAATGAGCTGATCTTTAACTAAATAGCCATTTTTTTTATAAAAGTTTGTCTCTGATCTAGTGATACTCATATATGAATTTTATAATAAAATTAATATTTTTAATAGATTAATTATCTATAGGGATCGCAAGCTCTTTTAACTTTAATATTTGCATTAAAAGCTTTGGTATAATGAGTAATAAAATTTTTAGAGGTAACGTCATTTCTTCTACTTAGTTTTTTTTGTTCAACAGCTATTCTGCATTCTTTTTTAACAATATCTTCAGTTCTAAATTTATACTTAATAGTGTTTACCTCTTGTGCTGCACAACCATAAATAAATATAAAAAATAATATGTAAGAAAAAAATTTCATTAGGTTGATAATAATAGATAATATAATTTTATAATAAGAAAATAATAATCCAGTAGGAGGATAATCCAGATAATATTGTCGCTATTACATTTCTAGAAAAGTAACCAACCAATATTGCAACTATTGCACCAAAGATTTTAGGATCATTCATTTCTATAAAAGTTCCATAATCATTAATAAATATTCCAGGAAATATTATTGCTGGAAATACCGCTGAGGGAACATATGCTAAGACCTCCCTAACTCTTTCACCTAATAATTCCCTATCGACTAAAGCAACCATTGTCATTCTGGTAAAGTAAGTAATTATTCCTGCAATTATAATTGTTAGCCAAGTCATTTTTTTAACCTTAGAACTAATGCAGCAACAAATAATGCTATTATAGGTGAAATGATTATGTAGGATTTAAAGGGTGCATCATAAAATAATAATGAGCTTAGCCCACACGTAATCATTACTATTACATGATCTATTTTTTTTAAATCATGAACAACAATTGCAATAAAGGTTAAAGGAATTGCAAATTTTAGACCCAGTTCCTCTGGTACAAAAGATCCTAAAACTATACCTGCTAAAGTTGATAACTGCCAAAAAATCCAAAGTGTAACACCACTACCAATTAAATGATAATGTAAATGTTGCTCAGTTTTATTTTTCATAAAAAATTTATTACTCTCAGCAAAACCTTGATCAACTACGATGTAGGAAATTAATAATTTTTTAATAAATGATAATTTTTCAAGGTATTCAGATAAAACTGCGCCATATAACAAATGTCTAGAATTTATTACCCCAACAGAAGTAACAGCAATCAAGGCCGAAGCTCCACCTGATAACAATTGAAGAAATACTATTTGAGATGCCCCACCAAAGATAATAATGGACATTGCATAAACTAAAACAGGATCAAAACCTAATTCTATACCTATTGCACCACATATTATGCCAAATGGGATAACTGAAAACATATGCGGTGCGACAGCTAGAAAACCCTTTGAAAATAGTTGTGTTTTTGTAAGCATTTTTGAATGAGAAAATTATATTATTTTTTTTTTAAATTATATCTTTAAATATCAATAAAATGAAAAATATTCTCATTTATAATTCTGGGGGCGGGCTTGGAGATAGCATCCTATTATTTGATCTAGTTACAAGTTTAAAAATTAATTTTAAAGATGCTTCTTTATTCTATTTAGGTGCACATGAGAACCACTTCCAAGGAAGTTTAAAAGAATATGGTATTGACATACCAACTTTTGAAATGAACCTTAAATATTTCGGTTTTAGATGGAAGCATTTGTTTTTAGCAAAAAAATTATTTAATCAAAAATCAATAGATAAATTTGATCTAATTATAGACCTTCAGTCAAAAATTAGAAATACTCTAATTTTAAAACAGATACCTAGTTACAATTTTTATTCCTCTTCATTAAATTATTTTTTTTCTACAAAGAAAAGAGATTACGTATATACAAAAAATAATTTGAAAATGATTTTAAATAATCTTGAAAAGTTAATAGACAAAAAATTGACTGTTCATAATTATAATATTAAAAGCATAAACCCAAAATATTTTGATGAAGCTAAAAGAATCCTTCCAGATAACAATTATGTTGGATTATCTGTAACTCAAGGAAACTCTTATAGAAAGAAAAATTGGCCAATGGATAAGTTTATAAATTTAGGGAAAAAAATTGTAGAAATTAATAAAGTTCCAGTTTTTTTAATTAAGAAAAATGATACAGAGTTAATTTCCAAGATAAAGAATGAGATTAAAGAAGCCATTATTCCTGAAGAGAATGCAAAATATTCAGAACCAGCATTTGTCACTGCTTTAGCTACCCGATTAAGCTCAAGTGTATCAATAAACAACGGAATTATGCATATGATTAGCTTAGCTAAAACACCTATGATTCTTTTATTTGGATCTGGAGGATCTAAAGAGGAAGAAAAGTTTGCACCAAAATACTCAACTGTAAAAATTTTAAATAGTACAAAATTATATAACTCTACTGATATTACTAAAATATCTGAAATTGATGTTCTAAAATTGATTTAAAGCTTTTATTAAAAATTTATTATCAAGTTTACAATCTTTATAGCCTTGTTTTACAACATTAAGATATCTTTCTGTTGGATATCTAAATTCTGTTTTCTTAACCATAATGTAAGTCATCACTCGTTTATTATAATAAGTAAAGTATAGTTTTTTATATAGAATTGGAAAATCTTCATATACATCCAATTTTTTTTCATCACTTTTTGATATTTCAAATATAGCACCCGGAACTAAAGAATTTTTACTCTTTTCAATATCTGCTGCTCTATATTTGCTTCTAAAGTTTAACTTGTAACCTTTAAGTTCATATTTCTTTAAGAACACAGAGTCTTTGCATCTCCGCTTCATTTGAAAAAGATTAAGATTACTTCCATAAGCAAAATATAACATTAATCTAATTCAACTACTTTAATATTTTTTGTTTTTACAAATTCAAAGATTAGTGAGCTACACAAGTCTATTTTATCTTGATCTTTTGATCTTAATACAATTGATACACCTAATTTACCTTGTCTGAAAAAAGGATAACTACCAATTTCTACATCTTTATTATTATTTTGAACATTTGTTAATGAGCTTGCTATTTCACTTTCATAAGTCATCAAATTTATTGTCTTACTTAATATTGGATCGCCTCCAACTAATACATTACCAAGTCCACCAATCATTGCTTTTAGTATTGATGGAACACCTGGAAGAGAAAAAACATTTTCTACATAAAATCCTGGGGCACCACTTGTTGGATTTAAAATTAAATTAGCTGTAACTGGCATCTTTGCCATTTTTTGTCTACCATCATTAAAATTACCAGGTTCATAATATTTTTCTAAAATAGCAAATGCTTCTTTATGAAACCCATACTCGATATTAAATGCCTTTGAAATTGATTCTGCAGTAATATCATCATGGGTTGGTCCAATACCGCCAGTAGTAAACACATAGTTGTATTTAACTCTTAACTCATGCACAGTGTCTATTATTGTTTGTTCAATATCAGGTATCACTCTCACCTCACCTACCGTAATTCCTAATGAATTTAACCAAGTTGCAAGTGTGCTTGTATTTAGATCTTTTGTTCTGCCAGATAATACTTCGTTACCTATGATGATTATTGATGCAGATATTTCTTTTTTATCAGTCATTTCTAAATATAAATAAAATTGTATGAAATTTACCAACACTTTATTAAAAGGCAAATTAATCCGGAGATATAAGAGATTTTTCACAGATATAGAAGTAAATAATAAAACTGTTGTAGCGCACTGCCCAAATACGGGCTCTATGATGGGTTTATTAGATCAAGGGAATGAGGCTTGGATAAGTGAACATAGCGATCCTAAGCGTAAATTAAAATTTACCTTGGAAATGATAAAAGTAAGAAAAAGAATAATAGGAGTAAATACTCATAGAGCGAATAGAATTGTTGAACATGCTTTAGAGAATAAATTAATAGAGGAATTTAGTAAGATTAAAAATTTTCGAGCGGAATTCAAGTATTCAGACGACACTAGATTTGATTTTTTATGTGATAAAAAAATATTAGAGGTAAAAAATACAACACTTATAAGAAAAGATGATTTGGCTGAATTTCCAGATGCTGTAACCTCTAGGGGTACAAAACACCTCCAAAAGTTAAAGGAATCAATTAAAAAAGGATATAAGCCTTATGTCTTATTTTTAACTCAAATTCAGGGTATAAATAATTTTAGAATAGCAAAAGATATAGATTCTAATTATTATAAAGAATATTTAGATGCTAAAAAATCTGGTGTAAGCTTTCTTGCTTACAGATGCAGTTTAAATTCTAAAGAAATAAAAATTGAAAAAAAAATAAAAATTTTAGATGAGTAATTATTCAGAAAAATTTGAAAAAATGAGAATTGCTGGAAAACTTGCATCTCAAACTTTAGATATGCTAACAAATGAAGTTAAGGAAGGTGTATCCACAGATAAAATTGATCAACTCGGATATGAATTCATTAGAGATAATGGTGGACACTCTGCTCCATTATACTACAGGGGTTTTAAAAAATCTTTGTGTACATCTTTAAACCATGTTGTTTGCCATGGCATTCCTTCTGATAGAGTATTAAATGATGGTGATGCAGTTAACATAGATGTAACTGCAATAGTGAATGAATACTATGGTGATACGAGCCGAATGTTTACGATTGGAGATATACCAGTTAAAGCAAAAAATTTAATTGAAACAACTTACGAGTCTATGATGAAAGGGATACAAATTTTAAAACCAGGAATAAAATTAGGTGACATAGGATATGAAATTCAATCCTTTGTTGAAGAAAGAGGATTTTCAGTAGTAAGGGATTTTTGTGGTCATGGCATAAGTAATACTTTTCATGAACAGCCTAATATTCTTCATTATGGCAAGAAAAATACAGGTTATGAGTTAATACCTGGTATGACCTTTACAATAGAACCAATGATCAATGTTGGAAAATTTGATGTTAAGGTTTTAAATGATGGATGGACAGCAGTTACAAAGGATAAGTCTTTATCTGCACAATTTGAGCATACAATAGGAATTACAGAAGACTCTTATGAAATTTTCACAGAATCTGTTAAAGGTTATAAGAGGCCTCCATATAATTAATGATAACACGATACTCTAGAAAAGAACTTACGGATATCTGGTCCGAATATAATAAATATCAAATCTGGTTAGATGTAGAGATTGCTGCAGCTGAAGGAATGGAAAAATTAGGAACAATTCCAAGAGGTGTGGCAAGTGCTGTTAGAAAAAAAGCTAAAATTAATGTTAAAAGAATCCATAATATCGAAGCTAAAGTAAAGCATGATGTTATAGCATTTCTCACATCCATTACTGAAAAAGTAGGTATTAAAGCTAGATATTTACACCAAGGAATGACCTCATCAGATGTGGTAGATACAAGTTTTAATATTCAATTAGTCCAGTCTGGTAAAATTTTAATAAAGGATATTGATCAAATATTAAGAGTTTTAAAATCAAAAGCTAAAAAATATAAGTATACACCATGCATGGGTAGAAGTCATGGTATTCATGCTGAACCTATAACATTTGGACTAAAATTAGCTTCTTATTATGAAGAATTTAAAAGAAATAAAAAAAGATTAATTAGTGCCATAGATGAAATATCAACTTGTGCAATCTCTGGTGCTGTTGGTACATTTGCAAACATTAATCCAAACGTAGAGAGACATGTTGCAAAAAAACTGGGATTGAAATCTGAGCCAGTTTCTACGCAAGTTATTCCAAGAGATAGACATGCATACTATTTTTCAGTTTTAGGAATTATTGCAGGATCAATTGAAAGAGTCTCGACTGAAATTAGGCACTTACAAAGAACTGAGGTTTATGAATTGCAGGAATTTTTTTCAAAAAAACAAAAAGGGTCAAGTGCAATGCCTCACAAGAAGAACCCTATACTAAGCGAAAACCTAACTGGACTAGCTAGAATGGTTAGAAGCTATACCATTCCAGCTTTAGAAAATATTGCGCTTTGGCACGAAAGAGATATTTCACATTCAAGTGTAGAAAGAAACATAGGACCAGATGCAAATATTACATTAGATTTTGCTTTAGTGAGGTTAGCTAGTGTTTTAAATAATATGATAGTTTATCCAAAGAAAATGCTTGATAACCTTAATATCACAAAGGGTACCATTTTCTCACAAGAATTGATGCTTGAATTAACTAAATCAGGTTTATCTAGAGAAAACTCCTATAGATTAGTCCAAGCACATGCTAAAAAATGCATAGCAGATAATCTTAACCTTTTAGATGTTGTGATGAGTGACAAAAACATTACATCTAGGATATCACGTAAAAAAATGAAAAAAATATTTGATTATTCCTCTCACTTTAGGAATGTTAATTTAATTTTTAACAGAGTGTTTAAATAATGAAAAAAGGTAAAAAATTATACGAAGGTAAAGCAAAAATAATTTATGCTACCAGTGACAAGAATTTAGTTATTCAGCACTTCAAAGATGATGCTACTGCTTTTAATAATCAAAAAAAAGATATCATTGAAGGTAAAGGAATTTTAAATAATAGAATTTCAGAGCATATTCTTACTCAGTTAAGCAATGTTGGTATCAAAAATCATTTAGTAAAAAGACTCAACATGAGAGAACAACTTGTAAAGTTGGTTGAAATTATTCCAATTGAATTTATTGTCAGAAATGTTGCTACAGGATCTTTAACAAAAAGATTAGGAATAGAAGATGGTACGGTATTGGATTATCCATTAGTTGAATATTGCTTAAAAAACGATGAATTAGGTGATCCATTAGTAAGTAGAGAACATATTTTAGCTTTTAAATGGATGGATGTATTTGAACTAGACTTTATTTATGAGGAAGTAAGAAGAATAAATGATTTTCTTCAAGGCATGTTTCGAGGTGTTGGAATTAAATTAGTGGACTTTAAAGTTGAATTTGGAAGAAGTGAAAGTGATCGCAAAAGAGAAATCATGTTAGCTGACGAAATTAGCCCTGATACTTGTAGACTTTGGGACATGCGTACAGATAAAAAACTAGATAAAGATAGGTTTAGAAATAACTTAGGGAACCTAGTAGAAGCTTATCAAGAAGTAGCTGTTAGATTAAATATATTACACGAGCAGTCAAACATAAGACCATTAACCTATCCAAAACCAAAAGCTGTAAAAATTAAGAAAAAATGAAAGTAAAAGTAATAGTCACTCTAAAGAATGGTGTACTAGATCCTCAAGGTAAAGCAATACAGCAAACTTTGAATGGGATGGCCTTTAATAATGTTTCAGAAGTTAGACAAGGAAAATATTTTGATATTGAGATAAACGAAAGTGATGAGAGTAAAGCTAAATCTCAAGTTGAAGAAATGTGTAAAAAACTTTTAGCAAATCTAGTTATTGAGGATTATAAAATCTTGTAACTACTGAATGAAATCATCTGTAATTATATTTCCTGGTTCAAATTGCGATAGAGACATGGATGTAGCTTTAAAGAAATTCGGTTTTGATAATCAAATGGTTTGGCATAATGATGTTAAAATACCTAAAAGTGATTTAATTGTATTGCCTGGAGGTTTTTCTTACGGTGATTATCTTAGATGTGGCAGTATTGCTGGAAAATCAAGAATAATTAAATCTGTGATTGACTTTGCAAATTCAGGAGGATTAGTTCTTGGAATATGTAATGGTTTTCAAATACTAACCGAGACAGGTTTGTTACCTGGAATACTCCAACAAAATAAATACTTAAACTTTATTTGCAAAAATGTTTTTGTAAAAATTAAAAATAAAGAAAATAAATATTTTAAAAAAATTAAAAAAGAAGTTTTAGAACTCCATATTGCTCACAATGAAGGAAATTATTTTTGCTCGAACGATGAATTGAAATCAATTGAAGACAATAATCAAATTGCAGTAACATATTGTGACCATGAAGGAAATGATGATGAAAAGAATAACCCAAACGGCGCCTTAAAAAATATAGCTGGTATATTTAACAAAGATAAAAACATTTTAGGAATGATGCCTCATCCAGAAAGAATGATTGATCCATTTTTATCAGGTGAAGATGGATCACTTTTTTTTGAAAATTTAATTGAAAGCTTATAATGATTGAAGTTAATGAAAAAATAGCAATTGAGCATGGATTAAAAAGTGATGAGTATAAGAAAATCTGTAATCTTTTAAAGAGAACACCAAATATTACTGAATTAGGTATTTTTTCAGCTATGTGGAATGAGCACTGCTCTTACAAATCATCCAGAAAACATTTAAAAAAATTACACACCAAAGGTAACCAGGTTATTCAGGGTCCTGGAGAAAATGCTGGTGTTGTTGACATTGAAGATGATGATGCGATTGTATTTAAAATAGAAAGCCACAACCATCCATCATTTATTGAGCCTTATCAAGGAGCAGCAACTGGTGTTGGTGGTATTATGAGAGATGTATTTACAATGGGAGCGAGACCTATTGCTAATTTAAATTCTATTCATTTTGGCTCACCAGACCATGAAAAAACAAGAAATCTATTAAGAGGAGTTGTTAAAGGTATTGGTGGATATGGTAATTGTATTGGTGTTCCCACAATTGCTGGTCAAACTTGCTTTGATGAATCTTATAATGGAAATATTTTAGTCAATGCAATGACATTGGGTTTAGTTAATAAAAATAAAATATTTTATTCAAAAGCTGCAGGAATTAACAAACCAGTAATTTATGTAGGCTCAAAAACAGGAAGAGATGGGATACATGGCGCAAGTATGGCATCTGCTATTTTTGATGACAAAATAGAGGAAAAAAAACCAACTGTTCAAGTTGGTGATCCATTCACAGAAAAACTTCTACTTGAAGCTTGTCTTGAACTTATGGCTGGTAAATCAATAATATCAATTCAGGATATGGGTGCTGCAGGTTTAACATCCTCTAGCATTGAAATGGCATCTAAAGGTGATTTAGGTATTGAAATAGATTTAACAAAAGTTCCTTGTAGAGAGGAAAATATGACACCTTACGAAATCATGCTTTCTGAAAGTCAAGAGAGAATGCTCATAGTTTTAGAGGAAGGAAAAGAAAATGAAGCAAAAAAAATATTTGATAAGTGGAACTTAGACTTTGCAGTAATTGGAAAAACAACAAGTAGTAAAAATATTGAATTGTTTTTCAAGAATGAAAAGGTTGCTGAAATTCCGATTGATTTTTTAGCAGATAATGCTCCTATGTATGATCGAAAATGGATAAAAACAAAACTTCCAAAAGAAAATAATTTTTCAAAGGAACAATTTAAATCTTTAAAACTTGGTGATTGTTTAAAAAAAATTTTAATTGATCCAAATATTGCAGACAAAGAATGGATCTGGGACCAGTATGATCATACAGTTATGGGCGATACTATACAGAAACCTGGAGGGAATGCTGGTGTTGTTAGAGTTCATGGCACAAATAAAGCTGTTGCTGCATCTGTAGACTCTTCTGCAACTTATTGTCATGCTCATCCATTAACAGGTGGCAAACAAGTGGTTTGTGAAAGCTGGAGAAATATGATTTCTGTAGGTGCAAAACCAATAGCAATTACAAATTGCCTTAATTTTGGTAATCCAGAAAAAGAGAAAAATATGGGTGAATTTGTTGAATGTGTTGAGGGGATTACAGAGGCTTCTAAATATTTAAATTACCCAGTGGTTTCAGGAAACGTCTCTTTTTATAATGAAACAAAAGATAAGGGAATTAAACCCACACCTTCAATTGGAGGTATAGGATTATTATCTAATTACAAAGAAATGATGACTATGGAATTAAAGAATGAAGGTAATTATCTTTTAGTAATAGGTAAAACTGAAGGGCACTTAGATCAATCAGTATTTGCAAGAAATATATTATCTGAATTTAATGGTCCTCCACCAGAAGTTAACTTATTCAATGAAAAACAAAATGGAATGAGTGTTTTAAATTTAAAAAATAAAAATTTAATTGAGACTTGTCACGACGTATCTTTAGGAGGGATTTTAACTGCCATATCTAAAATGGGTATTAGGAGCGGTAGAGGGGTAAAATTATTTCCTTTAGAGAGTTTAGTAAATAAATTTGAGTATTTTTTTGGTGAAGATCAAGGAAGATATATTATTGAAATTAAACCAGAAAATTTAGAAAATGTTGAAAATATGCTTAAAAAAGACTCTATTCATTTAGATAAATTGGGTCTGGTAGAAGGCAATAAAATTACATTAGAAAATGATCTAAAATTATCAATTGACGATATTAAAGAAGACTATAAAAATTGGCTAAAGGAATATATGGTTAACTAATGGCAATGGATTTAAAAGAAATTGAAAGCTTAATAAAAGAAGCATTACCAGATGCTAAGATAGAAATTCAAGATCTTGCTGGAGATGGCAACCATTATTCAGCTACAGTAATTTCGTCGCAATTTACAGGAAAGAGTAAAATTCAACAACACAAAATGGTATATAATTCACTCAAAGGAAAAATGGGCAACGAATTACATGCACTAGCAGTTAAAACTAAGGAGAACTAAATGGATAATCAAACTAATGAATTAATTAATAATGAAATTAAAAGTAACGAGGTGTGCTTATTCATGAAAGGAACACCAGACGCGCCTCAGTGTGGATTTTCTATGGCTGTTACAAATATTTTAAAAATGCTTGAGGTGAATTTTAAAGGTGTAAATGTTTTAGCTGATCAAAATCTTAGAGAAGGAATTAAAGTTTTTAGTGACTGGCCTACAATCCCACAGCTATATGTAAAAAATGAATTTATTGGTGGATGTGATATTGTTAAAGAAATGTACGAGAGTGGAGAATTAGTAAAACTTCTTGAAGATAACGGAATAGAATTTAAAAAGAAAAGCTAAGGTTACTTAAAGTCTCATAGATTAATTATCTAGAATAATACTCAACTACAAGGTTTGGTTCCATCACTACAGGATAAGGAACTTCCTCAAATTTTGGAATTCTTACAAATTTAACTTTTTTATTTTTTTCATCTAGTTGTAAATACTCAGGAACTTCTCTTTCTTTGTTAGCAAGAGCTATATCTATCAAAGCTAATTGTTTAGATTTGTCTCTTATTTCAATACTATCTTCTTCTTTTACTTGGTAGCTAGAGATATTAACTTTTTTACCATTAACTCTTACATGTCCATGGTTTATTAATTGTCTAGATGAAAAAATAGTATTTGATAACTTTGATCTATAAATTACTGCATCTAACCTTCTCTCAAGTAAACCGATTAAATTTTCTGCAGTATCACCTTTTTTCATAATGGCTCTCTTATACATATTTCGAAATTGTCTTTCGTTCATGTTTCCATAGTAGCATTTAAGTTTTTGTTTAGCTTGAAGTTGAATGCCGTAATCTGATGGTTTAGCTGATTTTGTTTGACCGTGCTGTCCTGGAGGGTATGCCCTAGTATTAAAAGGACTTTTAGGTCTACCCCATAAATTAACTTTAAGCCTTCTATCAACTTTATGTTTTGAATTTAATCGTTTTGTCATATTGTGGTAATGGGGTTTATAGACGTCAAAATATTTTTGTCAATCAAGGTTTTTTGGTAAGACCTGCAAATACACTTGATAAAATGCGAATTTCTTTTTTTGAGAGTTCCATTTTATAAAAAATACTTCTTAGATTTTCTACCATAATAGGTTTTTTTGCCTTTTGTTTAAAAAAATTTTGGTTTTCTAAGATGGATAGACAGAAATTCAGCATACTAGATATTTCCTTCTTGGTGGCGGTTTGTATTTTTTTTGACTTTTGAAAATCAGCTTTATTTACTGATATTAAGTGAGAGACTGTTTGAGCTACAATTACTAAGCTATGTGATAAATTTAAAGATCTAAATTTACTATTACTTGGAATTTGTAATGTATAATCAGCATAACTTACCTCATCATTTGTTAATCCAGAAGCTTCTGAACCAAATAAAAAACTGACTCTCTTTGTAAAGTTTATTTTTTTTAACTCATCTAATGAAATATGTTTTATATTTTTATTCCTAAACCTAGCTGATGTTGCAATAAGAATATCTGTCTTTGTTAATGATTTTTCAAGGTTTGAAAAAACTTTAGATTTTTTAATTATATCTTTTGCACCGACAGAAGTTGCTATAATTTTATCATTTGGAAATATTGGTTTTGGATCTATCAATGATAAATTGTTAAAACCAAAATTCTTCATAGCTCTTGCACATAGTCCTATGTTTTCAGATAGCTGAGGTTTATGAAGAATAAATGAAATATTGTTAAAATTCATTAAGCACTTGCTGGTGCATTATCTTTAAATAACTTATAGTCAAGACTATCTATTAATGCTTTAAATGAAGCATCAATAATATTTGGTGATACACCTATTGTAAACCAATTCTTGCCTTGTGAGTCTGTACTTTCAATGGAAACTCTAGTTACTGCTTCTGTTCCTGTATTTAATATCCTTACTTTATAATCAACTAATCTTAAATCTTTAAGATAATCAGAATATTTAGAAATCTTATTTATATTGTTTCTAATTGCATTATCTAGCGCATTTACTGGGCCATTACCCTCTCCTTCACAGACAATTGTTTCCCCATCGACTTCTAGTTCTGCTTTTGCTGATGAAACAATTTCTCCAGATGAATTTTTTTTCACGGATACATCGTAAGCTTTAATTATTAAATATCTTGGAATTTTACCTATTATTCTTCTAGCTAATAATTCAAAAGAAGCATCTGCGCCATCATAACTATAACCAATAAATTCTCTTCCTTTAACCTCTTCTAAGAGTTGTTTAATTTTTGGATCATTTTTTTTTATGTCGATACCTATAGTTTCTAATCTAGATAAGATATTTGATTGCCCAGCTTGATCTGAAACAACAATATTTCTTATATTTCCAACTTCTTTAGGATCAATGTGTTCATAAGTTTTCGGGTCCTTTTGAACTGCAGAAACATGCATCCCGCCTTTATGAGAAAATGCTGCAGCACCAACATATGGCAAATGTTTATTTGGTTTTCTATTTAAAATTTCATCTAATAGTCTAGAGCATTGTGTTAGATGTTTAATATTCACCTCATTTATATTTATTTCATAATTATTAGAAAATTCGTGTTTTAAATATAAAGACGGGATTAGTGACATTAAATTGGCATTACCACATCTTTCTCCTAAACCATTAATAGTTCCCTGCACTTGTCTAACACCAGCTTGAATTGCAACTAGTGAATTTGCAACTGCATTTTCTGTATCATTGTGTGCGTGAATTCCTAAGTTTTTGCCAGGGATATGTTTTGTAACATCTGTAACTATTTTAGATATTTCATGCGGTAATGTTCCACCGTTAGTATCGCATAAAACAATCCATCTAGCTCCTTGGTCATAAGCAGATTTAATACAATTTAAAGCATATTCTTTATTTGATTTATAACCATCAAAGAAATGTTCTGCATCAAACATAAATTCTTTTCCAGAATTAATAATGTGTTTTGCGCTTTCACTAATATTTTTTAAATTTTGCTCTTTTGAAATACCTAAAGCAACATCAACGTGGAAATCCCACGATTTTCCAAACAAGCAAATTGAATTTGCCTTAGAATTTATTAATGATGATATCATTGGGTCATTTTCAGCACTATGATCAGACTTTTTAGTCATACCAAAAGCAGTTAATATGGAATTATTAAAAGTATGTTTTTTATTAAAAAATTCTGTATCTGTTGGATTTGCTCCTGGCCAACCACCCTCAATGTAGTCTACTCCTAGATTATCTAATGCCACTGAGATTTTTTCTTTATCATCTAATGAAAAATCAACCCCTTGTGTTTGCGCACCATCACGTAAAGTAGTATCAAAAATATATATTTTGTCTGACATTATTTAAATTTCCACGAGGTTTTACCATCTTTATCTTCTATTTGAACTCCTTTTTCCATAAGCTCATTACGGATTTTGTCAGCTAATTCGTAATTTTTGTCGTCTCTAGCCTTATTTCGTTCTTTAATTTTTATTTCAATTAACTCATTGCTTAAGGTAGATTTATTTTTTTTAAAATTATCCCATTTCTCTCTTGTTTCAGTAAGCAATCCTACAAAGTTACATGCAGATACAAATTCTTTTTTATCTTCTAAATTCCCTGATTGTGTTTTTTCGTAAAGCTTATGAAGGTTAGCTATATACTTTGGTGTATTTAAATCATCGTACAAAGGATAAAGATCATCATCAGAGATTAATTTAGGTTTATCTAAATCAATATAGCCGTTGTACCATTTATCGATTGTTTTATGACTTTCCTCTAAAAGTTTATCATTCCAATCTAAAGACTGTCTATAATGCGTACTCATAAGAGCTAGCCTTAAAGCCTGACCGTTAACATTCTCTTTAAAATCACTTATTTTTAAAATATTGCCTTGCGATTTAGACATTTTTTCATTTGATTGAGTAATAAATCCATTGTGAACCCAATAATTAGAGAAAGTTTCAGTTCCATTTGCACAACATGATTGTGCAATTTCATTTTCATGGTGTGGAAATAATAGATCTCTACCACCTCCATGAATATCAAATTTATCACCAAGATATTTTTTTGACATCGCTGAACATTCTAAATGCCAGCCCGGTCTCCCTTTTCCCCACGGTGATGTCCAACTTGGCTCGTCATCGTTCGAGGGTTTCCACAATACAAAATCTTCTGCATTTTTCTTATTACTTGATACCTCTACTCTAGATCCTGATATCAAATCATCTATTTTTTTATTTGATAATTTTCCATAATTTTTAAATTTATTAACTTCAAAATAGACGTGGTTCTTACTTTCATAAGCAAAACTCTTTTCAATTAAAATTCTGATCATATTTATCATCTCTTTAATATTTTCTGTTGCTTTAGGTTGAAAGCTAGGTTTTTCACAAATAAGATAATTACAATCTTCTTGAAAATTGTGGTTAATTTTAGTGGTTAGATCTTTAATTGAGATTTTTTTTTCTTTTGCAGATTGAATTATTTTATCATCAATATCTGTTATGTTTCTTACATAGGTAACTTTGTCTTTACCATATTTACACTTTAGGACTTTATAAAGTAAATCAAATACAACTAGTGGTCTTGCATTACCTATATGTGGATCATCATAAACTGTTGGGCCACAAACATACATTTTGATATTATTTTCATCAATTGGTTGGAATTTTTCTTTTTTTCCACCATAGCTATTTGTTAAAAAAATATCTTTATTCATTATTCTAGGAATATACTTTAATTATAGATTTGTGAATCTATTTGATTAGCTAGGAATCTTGCAAACTGGAATAGGATCCATTTTATGCAAATTTGCGTTTCTTATTTGGATATATTTTTCTCTATTTTTTGAATTTTCATTTTCCATTGCTTCTTCAAGTTCTTTATAACTTAAACCTAACTGACCCTCGTCAGTTCTGCCATCGTCCCATAAACCATCTGTTGGTGGGGCATCTATGATCTCTTGTAAAATTTTTAACTCTTTTCCTAATTGCCAAACTTCTGTTTTATTACAATCAGCTATTGGTGATATATCAACTCCACCATCACCATACTTTGTGTAAAAACCTACACCAAAGTCCTCAACTTTGTTTCCTGTGCCAACTACTATTCCATTGTTCGCTGCAGCAACTTGATAAAGGGTTGTCATTCTTAATCTAGCTCTGGAGTTTGCCATACCATGCAAACTATTAAAGTCTTTTAAAGTGCTTTCAAATGTAGAAAAAAGGTTGTCTAATTCTACTGTTATACCTTCAACGTTTTTAAAATTTTGTTTTAGCCACTCTTGATGCTTTAAACTTAAATCATGTTGTGAACTTTTTTGTTTTATAGGCATGGATAAAACAATAGTTTTAAGTCCTGTCATTGCACTCAACGTGCTTGAAACAGAAGAGTCTATACCACCAGAAATCCCTATTACTAAAGATTCTGCTTTCTTAGGCATTGAATTTACGTAATTAGATATCCAATCCTTAATAAATGTAACTTTTTTTGCTAGGTTCCATATTTAAAATATAATAATTAATTTAAAAAATTAAATGATTAAGATGCCGCTCTTATTCCGTTTTTAGCATACAAGGTATTCTTTTTAATCTCATCTGATATTAAAAAAGCTAACTCAAGGGCTTGATTAGCATTAAGTCTTGGATCACATTGTGTATGATATCTACTTGATAAATCTGTGTCTGATATTTTTTGAGCTCCGCCAGTACATTCTGTCACATTTTGTCCAGTCATTTCAATATGAAGACCGCCAGCGTAAGAACCTTCACTTTGATGTACACCAAATACATTTTTTACCTCATTAAGAACATTGTTAAATGGTCTTGTTTTAAATCCAGTTGTTGATTTAATTGTATTTCCATGCATTGGATCACATGACCATATAACATTTAGTCCTTCTTTTTTTATTCCTCTTATCAGTTTTGGTAAATATTTCTCTACTTGGTCATGACCAAATCTGGATATTAAAGTAATTTTTCCTTTTTCATTTTTAGGATTAAGTAGTTCACAAATTCGTGCAATTTCGTCGGGCTTGGACGTTGGTCCACACTTAATTCCAATTGGATTTTCAATTCCTTTACAAAATTCAACATGTCCACCATCAATTTGCCTTGTTCTATCACCTATCCATACAAAATGTGCCGATGTATCGTGATATTCACCGGTCGTCGAGTCGACTCTAGTCATAGCCTCCTCAAATGGTAAATGTAAAGCTTCGTGTGATGTCCAGAAATTAACTGTATACAATCTTCTATTAAAATCTGCTGTTATTCCACAAGCTTCCATGAACGCTAGAGCATCAGCTATTTTATCTTCTAATTCTTTAAATTTTTTAGCTTGAGCTGTTGATTTAATATATCCTAAATTCCACATATGAACATTTTTTAAATCTGCAAATCCACCATTAGAAAATGCTCTTAATAAATTTATAGTTGAAGCAGATTGTGAATAAGCTCTAAATAGTCTCTTTGGATCATAGGCTCTTCCTTTTTCGGTAAATTCTATAGAATTAATATTGTCTCCTAGATAACTGGGTAATTCTACATCTCCAATTTTTTCAGTCGGTGCACTTCTTGGTTTAGAAAATTGTCCTGCAATTCTTCCAAGTTTAACAACAGGTAAAGATGCTGAATATGTGAGCACTAGAGACATCTGTAACATAAGTTTAAAATAGTCTCTTATATTATCTGGATGAAATTCTGCAAAACTTTCAGCACAGTCTCCACCTTGCAACAAAAATGCTTTTCCATCTACAACGTTTGATAGTTGATCTTTAAGATGTCTTGTTTCGCCTGCAAAAACTAATGGAGGAAAATTTTTTAATTTATTTAAAACTAAATTTAGTTCACCCTCATCCTTATATTCAGGGATATGTTTAACCGGATAATTTCTCCAACTATTAACTTTCCATTTTTTCATAATTCAATCTAGGAGTGTATATATAGAATTTAATTAAAAAAAAGTAAATAATTTTGATTGAAAAAAAGTTTGATTTATATGACCTAATTTACTCATTTCCTGTCTTGATTAACTAATAAGTTAAAAAAATTTAAAATTATTTATAGGAAAGTATTTCTAAAATCTGATTTTCTGAAAAATTTTTTTTTCTATAAATATTTGACTCTTGAAGTTCATCGAAATTTATTTTTTTTGGAATATCAATATTTGAATTAATTCCAATTATATTTAGAGCATTGATTAGTACTTCTGAAGATTTAATAAGATCCTCATAAAAAATAATCTGCACTCTAGATGGATTTTTTTCATAAATTTTTTGCCAAAAATCATAATAAGCAATATAGTCATTGTAAATAATATGAATATTATTTTTTAATTCTTTTTTATCTTGTAGAAATTTAAAATTATAAAAGTAATTTGCAATAGATGTAACTCCTGAAATAGTTTTTTTTCTTATTACAATATGATTGGTAGTCGGAAAATATTTACATATTTTATTTACATCATGTATATTATTTGCATTAAGATTATTTACTAGTGATTTTTTTAGATTTGGAATTAGCGACTTGTCTGTGTACCATCTAAAATGTTTGTGTGTTGGATGATTTTCTGCAGGATCAAATTGATTTATGAGATTTATTTTCAACATGATTAAAATTGCTCTTAAATAATTAGTCCCACTCCTTTCGATACCATGATGTGCTACCCAATCATTTGTTACAAATAATTTTTTTATTCCTAATTTTTTTTTTGCAAAGCTCCTAAAATATTTGTTTTTGTAAAAATTTTTTTGAACCATACAGAATATTATTAAATATTAATTAACTATTCTACAGTAACAGATTTTGCTAAATTTCTTGGTTTATCAATATCATATCCTTTTTTTAAAGCTGAGTAAAAAGCTAGTTTTTGCAAAGGTATTGTCATTAAAAAAGGTATTAAGTCTTCGTCAAGGTTATCCACTTCAATTTTTTCCCAAATATTCTCTGATGTTATTTCGTCTTTATTTTTATTTGTAATCAATAAAACTTTAGCACCTCTTGCAATAACCTCCTGCATATTTGAGATTGTTTTTTTATAATGTTCATCTCTGGGGGCTAAAACAACAACAGGCATGCCGTTCTCAATTAATGCTAAGGGTCCGTGTTTCATTTCTCCAGCTGGATATCCCTCGGCATGAACATAAGCCAACTCTTTAAGCTTTAATGCCCCCTCCAATGCGATGGGAAATGAATAGCCTCTACCTAAAAACATTGAGCCTTTTGCTTCTGCAAAAACCTTAGCAATATTTAAAATCTTTTGGTCTACATTAAGTGTTTTTTTTGCAGAATTAGATAATTTTAGTAAATTTTTAAGCTTATATTTATATTCTTTCTTTGTAATGGACTTTTGGTCAAAAGAAACTTTTAAAGATAGAATATATAAGACTAACATTTGACCCATAAATGCTTTTGTAGAAGCTACCCCTATTTCTTGACCGCAATGAATTGGCAAAACTAAATCCGCATTTCTTGCTATTGAGCTCTCTACAACATTTACAACAGCACAAGTTTTCATTTTATTTTTTTTGCATAAATCTAAAGCTGCATAGGTGTCAGCTGTTTCACCTGATTGAGAAACGAAAATATAAAGACAATCTTTTTTAAATCTAACTTTTCGGTACCTGAATTCAGAGGCTATATCAATATTTACGTCTAGGTTGGTACTTTGCTCCATCCAGTACTTTGCAATTAAACATGAGTGAAAAGCTGTTCCACAGCCAATAAGCATCACAGATCTTATTGAACTTGATTTCCAGGGAAAATTAAAAATATTTACTTGGTTATTATACTTATCAATATACTCATTAATACAATCATTAATAGTTGATGGTTGTTCATCAATTTCTTTTTCCATAAAATATTTATAATGGCCTTTATCATAATCAATTTCATTTTTAGATAAATTCATCACTTTTTTATTTATATGAGATCCATCTGTATCAAAAAATTCTATCTGATCTTTTTTTAAAATACAGAACTCTCCATCCTCCAAATAAGAAATTTTATTAGTCATTGATTTTAAAGCATACGAGTCTGAACCGATATAGTTCTCATTTGGACCATACCCTACTGCAAGTGGGGACCCTCTTTTTGCGCCAACCATTAAATCATTTTGATCTTTAAAAATAATTCCTAAAGCAAAACTTCCATGAAGTTTTTTTAGAACTTTAATTATAGTATTTTTTATTGAGTTTTTTTTTAGATAGTCTGTTACTAAGTGAGCAATTACCTCGGTATCTGTTTGTGATTTAAATACGTAACCTTTTTTCTCTAAAATCTTTTTTAATATTGTTGAATTTTCAATAATTCCATTATGTACTACAGACACTTGCTCAGATGAATGCGGATGTGCATTGATTTTGCTAGGCTTACCATGTGTAGCCCATCTTACATGACCAATGCCAATATCTCCTTTAAGATTAAATTTAGATATATCTTTTTCTAAAACATCAACTCTGCCTTCACATTTAACTTCATTTATATTTCCGTCAACGAGTGTAGCTATGCCAGCGGAGTCGTATCCTCTATATTCAAGTTTCTTTAACGAGTTTACTATTCTGCTAGAAACCTCTTTTGAACTTATTATTCCTATAATTCCACACATTTATTTTTTTTTTTTATAATTTTTTTTTTCTATTTGTTTGGCTCTAGTAATGGCTAATGAGTTTTTTGAAACTTTTTTAGTTATAACTGATCCAGCACCGATTATACTTTTTTTTTCAAGTTTAATTGGGGCAACAAGTGACGAATTAGAGCCTACAAAAACACCGTCATCAATTATTGTTTTATTTTTCTTAATGCCATCGTAATTACATGTAATTGTCCCTGCTCCAATATTAACTTTTTCTCCAATTATAGTATCACCCACATATGATAGATGATTTATTTTTGATCTATTCCCAACAATGCTTTTTTTTATTTCTACAAAATTTCCAACTTTTGATCCTGACTTAAGCATTGTTCCAGGTCTTAATCTCGCATACGGTCCAACATTTACATTGTTTTCAATTTTTACACCTTCTAAATGGGAGAAGGATAAAACTTTTACATTATTCCCTATTGATACATTATCAGCAATTACTACAAAGGGTTCTATAGTTACATTTCTACCAATTTTAGTATTTTCAGAAAAAAAAACTGTATCAGGTGCACTCATTTTGACACCTTTTTTTTGAAATTTATTTCTTAACCTTAATTGAAGGTTTATTAATTTTTTTTGTTTCATTTGATATTTTTTATATATTTGGGTATTAGTTTAATTAATTCACAATATATTTCTTAATAATACTTTTAAATGACACAAAAATTTACCATTCTTTTTGATCTAGATGGTACTTTGATTGATACTGCTCCAGATCTAATTCGTGCTCATAATCATGTTATGAAAAAATTTGGATATCCAACAAAAACTTTGGGTGAATTAAAAAATGCTGTTGGTAGAGGTGCAAAAGCAATGATGGCAAAAGCTAATGGTCAATGGAAATGGTTTGATGAAAAAATTCAAAACGAGATGACAAATGAATTTTTATCTTACTATGGAGAAAATATATTTCACGAAAGTAAGTTAATAAATGGGGTAAAGGAATTTTTGAATTGGTGTAAAAAAGAAAGTATTTCTATGGCAGTATGCACTAATAAGACTGAGCATTTAGCGGTTGATCTTTTAAAAAAAATTGGAATTTATGATTACTTTGAGTACGTTGCTGGATACAATACTTTTGAATATTGTAAACCGGATCCAAGACATTTGACTACTATTATTGAAATTTTAGATGGTGACATTAATAAATCAATAATGATTGGAGACAGTGAAACAGATGCAAACGCAGCTAAAGCTGCAGAAATTCCAATAATTTTGTTAAAATATGGATATACTGAGAAGAAATCTAGTGAAATATATCATAATCACTTGGTTAAAGATTTCGTGGGTATTGAGAAAATTATAAATGAATATCTTTAATATTGATTAATTTATTTTAACTATTAAAACAAAATCATAAGCTAGGAGACATTTTGTTGTTAAACACTGTTAAAGTATACCCTTCGAAAATCAATCTTCCGAAGAAAAGACAACTTGCATGGAAAATTGCAGAAATTGCAAGTGATAATTCAAAGTTAAATAAAGACTCAATAGATATGGTTATCAATAGAATAATTGATAATGCATCAGTTGCTATTGCCTCATTAAATAGAAAACCAGTTATATCTGCAAGAGAAATGGCTAAAGCCCATAGGAGAGAGGGAGCATCAACTTTATTTGGAGTTAATTCAAAAATAAAATTTGATGCTGAGTGGGCAGCATGGGCAAATGGAACGGCAGTAAGAGAATTAGACTTTCACGACACTTTTTTAGCAGCTGACTATAGTCATCCAGGTGACAACATTCCTCCAATTTTAGCCGTCGGGGAAAAACTTAAAAAAAGTGGAGTGGATCTTTTAAGAGGAATAATTACTGCTTATGAAGTTCAAGTAAACTTAGTAAAAGGAATTTGTCTTCATAAACATAAAATTGATCACATTGCACATTTGGGACCAAGCGTTGCTGCAGGAATAGGTTCAATGCTAAAATTAAATACTGAAACCATTTATCAAGCAGTCCAACAAGCTCTTCATGTTTCAATTTCAACACGTCAATCTAGAAAAGGTGAAATTTCAAGTTGGAAAGCATATGCGCCTGCTCATGCTGGTAAATTAGCTATAGAAGCAGTTGATAGAGCAATGAGAGGTGAAGGTGCTCCTAGTCCTATTTATGAGGGAGAGGACAGTGTTATTGCAAGAATATTGGATGGAAAAAAAGCAAAATATTATGTTCCATTACCCAAGAAAAATGAGCCAAAAAAAGCCATTCTAGAAACGTACACAAAAGAATATTCAGCTGAATACCAAGCGCAAGCATTAATTGATATCGGTAAAAAATTAAATAAAAAAATTTCAGATTTAAATAATATTAAAAAAATAGATATTTTTACTAGCCATCACACACATTTTGTGATCGGAACAGGTGCGAATGACCCTCAAAAAATGGATCCAAATGCATCTAGAGAAACATTGGATCATTCAATAATGTATATTTTTGCTGTAGCTTTGGAGGATGCAGATTGGCATCATATAAAATCCTATACTAAAGCAAGAGCAAACAAAAAAAGTACAATTAAAATATGGAAATCAATAACAACCCATGAAGATAAGAAATGGACAAAAAAATATCATCATCCTGATCCAAAAAAGAAATCATTTGGAGCAAAAATTGTTGTAACTCTGAATAATGGTAAAAAAATATCTGAAGAATTAGAAAGAGCTGATGCACATCCCTTTGGTACAAGACCTTTTGAAAGAAAAGATTACATAAATAAATTTTTAACTTTAACTAATAAAATATTATCTAAAAAAGAAAGTGATAGATTTATAAAAACTGTACAAAATTTAAAAAAATTAAAAAAAGGAACTCTTAGTAAATTAAATATAGAGGTAAGTAAAAAATATTTAAAAAAAAATAACAAAAAAGGGATTTTTTAAATGCATTTTGTTGAGAAAGATTTAAAGCAAAAAAGAATTGATCTAAACACCAAACTTAAATCTAATAAAATTCTAAGGGTACCTGGAGCGTACAATCCCTTAACAGCTAAGTTAATAGAAGAAATCGGTTATGATGCAGTTTATGTATCTGGTGGGGTAATGGCTAATGATTTGGGCTTTCCAGATATTGGTTTAACAACTTTACAAGATGTTAGCACTAGATCTTACTTGATATCACGTGTAACAAATCTACCAACAATTGTTGACATTGATACCGGATTTAAGTCTTGCAAAGAAACTATTGAAACATTTGAAGAATTTGGTGTTGCTGCAGTTCATTTAGAAGATCAAATTGAACAAAAAAGATGTGGTCATTTAGATAACAAAGAGCTTATCTCTAAAGAAAAGATGGTATCAAAAATTAAAGAATGTGTAAGTGCTAAAAAAGACAAAAATTTTAAAATTATAGCTAGATCTGATGCTAAAAGTGTTGAAGGCATTGATAGTATGGTTGAGAGGTGTAAGGCATATGTTGATGCTGGTGCCGAAGTAATATTTCCAGAGGCTTTAAAAGATGAAAAAGAGTTTGAATTAGTTAGAAAATCCCTTGATTGTTATCTTTTGGCTAATATGACGGAGTTTGGAAAATCTAAATTACTAAATTATAAACAACTTGAGGATCTGGGATACAATATTGTTATTTATCCAGTTTCTACTCAGCGATTAGCGATGAAAAATGTAGAGGATGGTTTACGTGCCATTTTTACTGATGGACATCAAAACAATATTATTGATAAAATGCAAACGCGGAAAAGATTATATGATCTTGTGGAATACGAGAAATACAATTCTTTAGACGAAAAAATTTATAATTTTAATACAGACGGACACGAGTAATGAGTGATGAAATCAAAAAAGGGTTGTTAGGAATAGTTGTTGACGAAACAGAAGTATCTAAGGTTATGCCTGAGATCAACTCTTTAACTTACAGAGGTTATGCTGCCCAGGATCTATGTGCTAAATGTAAATTTGAAGAAGTTGCTTACCTTATACTTAATGGCGAACTACCGACCAAAAAACAATTAAAAAAATTTGAAAAAGAAGAACGAAAAGAGAGAAAATTATCTAAAACATTGTTAGACGATATCAAAAATTTTCCCAAAAAAGCTCACCCTATGGATGTTGCAAGAACAGCAGTAAGCATTATGGGCCTTGAGGATAAAGAAACCAAAGACAATTCACCTAAAGCAAATATGCAAAAAGTGATGCGAATTTTTGCAAAAATGCCGGTTGCACTAGCTGCTTTTTATCGAGCTAGAAAAGGAAAAAAAATTATTTCACCAAAAAAAAATCTATCTTTTTCAGAAAATTTTTTTCATATGTGTTTTGGTAAAGTCCCAAACAAAGATATAGTAAAAGCGTTTGATGTGTCTCTAATTTTATATGCAGAACATAGTTTTAATGTTTCAACTTTTACAGCTAGAACCATAACAAGTAGTTTGTCTGATATTCATGGTGCCATCACCGGTGCTATAGCAAGCTTGAAGGGCCCTCTACATGGAGGCGCTAATGAAGAAGTCATGCATATGATGCATAAAATAAAAAAACCTGAAAATGCACTTAAATGGATAAATAAAGCTTTAGACAATAAAGATGTTGTTATGGGCTTTGGGCATAGAGTTTATAAAAGTGGAGATTCTAGAGTTCCGACAATGAGAAAATATTTTGGAAAAGTAGCCAAAATCAAAAAAGATACAAAGTTTGAAAAAATTTATGACATAGTAGAAAAGGTAATGATTGATAGAAAAAACATTTATCCCAATGTAGACTACCCTACTGGACCAACTTACCATTTAATGGGATTTGATACTGACTTCTTTACACCAATTTTTGTAATTTCTAGAATTACTGGTTGGTCGGCTCATATTATTGAGCAGCATGCTGCAAATAAATTAATCAGACCTTTGGCGAGTTACAAAGGTAGCAAACACCGTAAAGTTCTTCAATTAAATCAAAGATAATCTCAAGAAAAAGCTTCTGTCCAAGATCCTCTTGTAGATGCTTTTGAATATTCAGTTGCTCTACCTTCGAAGAAGTTCATATGTTCAACTGCATTTAACATTGTATCAAGCCATGTTAATGGATTTTTTTGAACATCATAAATTGGCTCTAAACCTAACTGAGCCAATCTTCTATTTCCTATAAATCTTATGTAATCTTTTACTTCTTTAGCAGTTAAGCCTTCCATCGGACCCATTTCAAAAGCTAAATCTATAAAAGCATCTTCGTGCTCAATAATAGTTCTGCATGCTTCATAAATTTCTTTTTTAAGTTGAGGCGTCCAAATTTCTGGATTTTCTTTAATGAAATCTTTGAATAGCCTGATCATAGAATTACAATGTAAAGTTTCATCTCTTACAGACCAAGTTACTATCTGTCCCATTCCCTTCATCTTGTTGTGTCTTGGAAAATTAAGTAAAATTGCGAAGCTTGCAAAAAGCTGCAAGCCCTCTGTGAATGCGCTGAATACAGCAATTGTTTTAGCTATATCATGATTAGATTTCATATCAAAACCTTGCATGTAATCATACTTATCTTTCATTTCTTTATATTTCATGAAAGCTGAATATTCAGATTCAGGCATCCCTATCGTATCTAACAAATGTGAATAGGCTGCAATATGAACAGTTTCCATTGAAGCAAAAGATGACATCATCATTAACACTTCAGTTGGTTTAAACACATTCATGTAATGTCTTATATAACAGTTGCTTACTTCAACATCAGCTTGTGTAAAAAATCTAAAAATTTGTGTAAGTAAATTTTTTTCAGACTGAGATAAATTTTTTTGCCAATCTCTGACATCATCACCAAGAGGCACTTCCTCTGGTAACCAGTGAATTCTTTGTTGAGTTAACCAAGCATCATAACACCATGGGTATCTGAAAGGTTTATAGACAGGATTACCTACAAGTAATCCATTATTTTTTTTTGGTTGAATTATTTCTTTATTAATTTTTTCTGCTACTGACACGATAAACACTCCTCATAATCTTGTTGGTTATTATTTTCTTCTTTGGATTTATAAACGTTTGCTGCAATGTCAGTTGAATTTGCATCATTAACATTTTCAGCACGTTGTATTGATTTAGACCTACAGTAATAAAGACTCTTCAATCCTTTCTTCCAAGCTTGGAAGTGAATTTGATGCAAATCTCTTTTATGTACATCTGCAGGTAAAAATAAGTTAATAGATTGAGCTTGAGAAATATGAGGTGTTCTGTCTGCACTCAAATCAACAAGCCATCTTTGATCTAGCTCAAAAGCTGTTTTAAAAACATCTTTTTCATCTTGAGTTAAAAAATCTAAATGTGATACTGATCCTTGATTAGTCGTAATACTTGACCAAACTTCATCTGTATCTTTTCCGTGTTTTTCTAATAATTGTCTTAAATATTTATTTCGTACGTTAAAAGATCCTGAAAGAGTTTTATGTGTAAAGCTATTAGCAGCAATTGGCTCGACACCTGGAGACGTTCCACCACATATTATTGAGATAGAAGCTGTAGGGGCTATTGCAGTTTTGTTAGAAAATCTTTCCATTATACCATAATCAGAAGCATCTGGACATGGTCCTCTTTCCTCAGCTAAATCTTTTGATGCCTTATCAACATTTTTATGAATATGCTCAAAAATCTTTTTATTCCAAGCCTTGCTCATTACAGATTCAATTGGAATCATTTTCTTTTGATAATAAGAATGAAGCCCCATCACACCCAATCCTACGCTTCGTTCTCTCATTGCTGAGTAAGTAGCATCACTAAATTGCTCAGGTGCATTTTCAATGAAATCTGTCATCACATTATCTAAAAATCTCATCACATCGCCTATGAAATTTTCATCATCTTTCCAATCATCGTATTTTTCGACGTTTAAGGATGATAAGCAACATACTGCAGTTCTATCTTTGCCGTCCTTGTCAATTCCAGTGGGTAGAGTAATTTCACTACAAAGGTTTGAAGTTTTAACAGTAAGACCAGCAAGTTTATGATGTTGAGGAATTTGTCTGTTAACAGTATCGATGAATATAATATACGGCTCTCCTGTTTCAATTCTTGCTGTAAGTAATCTTATCCATAAATTTCTTGCAGATACAGTTGCTTGAACAGCTCCATCTTTTGGACTTTTTAGTCCCCATTGTTCATCCAATTCGACAGCTCTCATAAAGGCATCTGAAACTAAAACACCGTGATGTAAATTTAATGATTTTCTATTCGGATCACCTCCTGTAGGTCTTCTCATCTCAATAAACTCTTCAATTTCTGGATGGTCTATTGGTATATAACAAGCAGCTGAGCCTCTTCTTAATGAACCTTGGCTAATTGCCATTGTCAAAGAGTCCATCACTTTGATGAAAGGAATTATACCTGAAGTTTTACCTACTCTTCCAATTTTCTCTCCTATTGATCTAAGATTTCCCCAGTAACTTCCAATACCACCACCACGTGCTGCAAGCCAAACGTTCTCACTCCATAGATCAAGAATACCATTTAGGCTATCGCTAGCTTCATTTAAAAAACAAGATATTGGCAATCCTCTTGTAGTTCCTCCATTTGATAAAACTGGTGTTGCTGGCATGAACCATAGATTACTAATGTAATTATATAATCTTTGAGCGTGCAAGTTGTCATCAGCATAATGGCTTGCAACTCTAGCAAACAAATCTTGAAAAGATTCGTTAGCACCCAAATATCTATCTTTAAGAGTAGCTTTTCCAAAGTCAGTTAAATTGTCGTCTCTGCTTCTATCAATTTTAATTGTTATGCCTTTTGAATTTTGAAATAGTTCTGTTTCGCTATTGAGAGAAAATAAATCTAATCTTTTATCTTTAGGATCTTGATTCAAATTTGGTGTATAATCAGAGACAGCTTTCCTAATAGCTTGTGATAAAATCTTGTTCATTTAGCTCCTTTTTTGTACTATACTTAATTAAGTAAAACAACTAGATGTTGTATGATGGTTTGGTAAATATACTATATGACCAACAAATCAATAGAACATTTATAGAACTTAAGAAAAAAATTATCAATAAAAAAATAAACAAAATATAAAAATATTAACATGAATAATTCAATAAAAATTGATCCTTTTGGCTTTAGAGAGTACGACGCGCGATGGTTGTACCCTGATAATATCAATTTAGAAGGTGTGACAAATTTAGGAAAAGGTTTAGGAACTCAGGTTATTAATCATACAAATAAAAGTAATCCAAGAATCATCGTCGGACATGATTACAGATCTTATAGTGAAGAAATAAAATCAGCTTTGAAAAAAGGACTTATCTCTACAGGTTGTTACGTTGAAGATGTAGGATTAGCATTATCACCAATGGTTTATTTTGCACAATTCAATTTAGAGAGTGATGCTGTTGCAATGATAACAGCAAGTCATAATGAAAATGGTTGGACAGGTGTCAAGATGGGAATCGAGAAAGGATTAACTCATGCACCAGAGGAAATGAAAGAATTAAAAGATATAACTTTAAATAACAAGTTTATTGAAGGAGCAGGAAATGAAAAAGAAATAAATAATTTTCAAAGTATTTATAAAAATGATCTTATAAATAAAAATAAAATTAAAAAAAAAATTAAAGCTGTAGTAGCCTGTGGCAATGGAACTGCAGGAATTTTCGCACCAGACATATTAAGAGGAATAGGCTGTGAAGTAATAGAACTAGATTGCAATTTGGACTATACCTTTCCTAAGTATAATCCTAATCCTGAAGATCTTGAAATGTTACATGCAATAAGTAAATCTGTAAAAGAAAATGATGCTGATATTGGTTTCGGATTTGATGGAGATGGTGATCGTGTAGGCGTAATAGATGATAATGGTAATGAAATTTTTTCAGATAAAATTGGATTATTGATTGCAAGAAATTTATCTTCAAAACACAAAGGATCTAAATTTGTTGTAGACGTTAAGTCAACTGGGCTATATTCAACAGATGATGTTTTAAAAAATAACTCGTGTGAAACACTATATTGGAAAACAGGACATTCCCATATCAAAAGAAAAGTAAATAATGAAAAAGCACTTGCGGGGTTTGAAAAAAGTGGTCATTTCTTTTTCAACAAACCTTTAGGTTACGGATACGATGATGGTATAAATTCAGCGATACAAGTTTGTCATCTGCTAAATAATAATCATAAAAAAATGAGTGAAATCATAAGCGAATTACCTAATACCTATCAATCACCTACCATGGCTCCTTTTTGTGAAGATAATGAAAAATATCAAGTAGTTGAAGAAATAATTAAACAAATTGAGGATTTAAGATCAAATAATGTTAAAATTGATAATCAAGAAATTGAGGACATACTTACAGTAAATGGTATAAGATTTTCTTTTAAGGACGGCTCTTGGGGTTTGATAAGAGCCTCATCTAATAAGCCTTCTTTGGTAGTTGTTACTGAAAGTCCAACGTCTGGTGAGAGAAAGAAAAAAATCTTCGAATTTATCGACGATTTGCTCCAAAAAACTGGTAAAATAGGTGAATACGACCAAAAGATCTAATTAAAGATCTAAAAACCTAATTAAAAATAAAGTCCCTATTACATATAAAAATACCCCAAACATTCTTTGAGTTTTATTTTTATCTGTAGTGTGAACCATATTTGCTCCAACTCTAGCCATAAAAGATGTAATTGGAATAAATATTAAAAAAGCAGGAATATTTACAAAACCTAAGCTTAAAGGAAGATTTGCATTTAGCAAAAAACCAGATGTCAAAAAACCAATTGAACCAATAGATGCTATTACAAATCCTATTGCAGCTGAACTTCCAATTGCTCTACTTATAGGATATCCAAAATATCTTAAGATTGGAACATTCATCATAGCTCCTGTAATACCCATAGGTGCAGATATAAAACCGGAAATAAAACCAAAAGTTGCTCTGGGTAGAAACTTAAACTTTATATTTTTTTTTAATTCCTGTTTTACTAGTAATAAGTATCCACCAAAAAAATATACAACTACAGCAAAAAATAAAACTAAAGATTTTGTATTTAACAATGCTGCCATGTATGTACCAAGCAAAACTCCAAAGATAACAAATAGACCATAAGTTTTTAAAATATTTGTATCTACAGCTTTATGTTTTCTATGAGTCATAACTGAAACAAAAGCAGTAAAAATTGTAATAGAAAAAGCTGTTCCTACTGAAAGATGCATCAAATAAGATTTATCGACATCTGCTGTTTCAAAAATAAAAAAGAGCACAGGTACAGAAATTAAGCCTCCACCTATCCCAAAATAACCTGCAAAAAATCCTACAGGAAAAGCAGTTATTATCATTAATAAAATTAAAAGATAGTACTGATTAGAAAGAATAGTATTAATCAATTCGACCTGCCGAATGTAATTTAGGAGAAAGTCTAACTTTATCCATAATATGATCGATTTTTTTTACATCCGCATCTCTTACACACATATTTTCACTCAAATATCTTTTCCAGTGGCTTGATCCTGTTTGTCCATGGAATAAACCTAGTGTATGTCTCATAACTTGATTTACTCTAGTACCTATTTGTACTTGAGCCTTAACATAATCAATTAACTCCTCAACAATTTCTTCTCGCTCTTTAATATCGCTATTATTAAAAATCTCTTTTTCAATATCAGCTAAAAGATAAGGAGAATGATAAACAGATCTTCCAATCATTGCTCCATCCACTTTATCTAAATGATCTTTTACTTCCTCAACCGAAGTGACACCGCCATTAATAATTATTTCAAGTTCTTTGAAATCTTGCTTTAGTTTATACACATAATCATATTTTAAAGGAGGTATATTAAGATTTTGCTTAGGCGTAAATTTACCTAGCATGGCTTTCCTTGCATGAATTATAAAAGTTTTAACCCCAGTCTCCTTTAAAGTTTTTATGAAATTAAAAAAATGTTCGTAATCCTCAACATCGTCATATCCAATTCTAGTCTTAACTGTAACTGGTAAAGATGTTGCGTTAATCATTTCTGACAAACAATCAGCCACTAAATTTGGTTCCTTAATTAAACATGCGCCAAATCTATTTTTTTGGACTTTTTTACTTGGACAGCCTAAGTTTAAGTTTATTTCATCATAACCATAATCTTCGCCAATTTTGGCAGCATTTGCTAATAATTTTGGCGTAGAGCCACCTAATTGTAAAGCAACTGGTTTTTCTCTTAGATCAAACGATAATAATTTATCTTTATCCCCTCTATCAATTGCTTCGGAAACCACCATTTCTGTATAAAGAAGGACATGTTTACTTATCAATCTTAAAAAGTATCTTTCGTGCCTATCAGTGCAATCCATCATAGGAGCTACTGATACCAATCTATTAATCTTAGACATGTTTTTTAACTTTATTCGAAATGTTTATTTTTTTTTCGTTTACATACTCTTGGTGATTTTTTTCAATTTTTGCCAATTCGTATCGATAATTAACCATTACACCAAAAGATCTTTTAAAGCCTACCTCTGAAACATTTGCATTTACTGCTATATCATCAATATCTGCTCCATTTTTTAAATGAAATCTACAAACATCATTTATTGGAAAACCAAAATCATTTTTCTGTTTTACTAAATAATTTACCGCTAGCTTACAAATCAAGGCTTTATTATCAGCAATTCTTTTATCTCCGATTTTTAAATCAGAAGACTTTAAAAAATCTAAACTATTTTTGTTTGCCTCTCCTAATATTCCAGCAGCTTGAGCACTGTCCATTTTTTTAAACCAATCAGCAAATCCCACCATTGGAGATAAGGTTCCAAAATATTTAACATCTGGAAGTTCTTCTTGAAGCTCATAAACAACTCTTTTAATTAAAAAATTTCCTAAAGTTACTCTTGATAAGCCGTCTTGACAATTGCTTATTGAATAGAAAGTTGCTGTATCATAATTCTTTATTTTTTCGTCTGAAGGTCTTGTTAACTCTTGTATCGATTGACTTAATCCTTTGGTTAAAGCTATTTCAACAAATATAATAGGCTCATCCTCTAAAGCAGGATGAAAATAAGCAAAAAATCTTCTATCTTTTCCAAGTCTTCTTTTTAATTCATTCATGTCTTTCATTGAATGAACTTTTTCGTATTTCAATAATTTTTCTAAAATATTTGCTTTTGTATCCCAAGTTATTTTTTTTAATTTTAAAAAACCTGGGTTAAACCAATTTTTAAATATATCTATTAAATCATAATCTAAACTTTTAAGTTCAGGGTGGTCTTTTATTAAGTTTAACAAGTCTTCTCTTAAGGAAACTATCTCTGAGGTACCGTTTGGAGCCATATTTAGTCTTACAAATAGCTCTTTTCTTATTCCAGATGCAATTCTAGATAGATTTAAGATAGATGAGGTATCCTTTGATTTGCTGTAATTTTTAATGGCTTCATCTATTTTTAATGTGTCAGGTTTATACTTATCATTTACCTGAAGTAAAAATTTGTTTTTATCCTCTAAAGATAAGTTTTGATATCTGAACAAGATATCTCTTGCTAGTGTTATTCCAAAGGCCGCGCCTTTAGTTGACAATAAATCATCACAAAGATCAAGAAGATCTTTTTTTTTCGTAATGCTTTTGATAGATTTTTTTTCTAAAATCTTTTGTCCAGCATCAGCTATGGTCTCAAAAATTCTTTTTATATTTAACATGGTGTTTTTTATATATTAAAAACCTAAACTTTTGCCCATTATTTTATCAGGCAACCAGGTAACAATTTCAGGGAAAATACACAATATTAATATTGCTAAAGCCATAATTATCATAAAAGGAATAGATCCTTTTAATATTTCTGACAAACTTACATCTGGAGTAATGCCTTTTATTATATAAAGATTAAGTCCAACAGGTGGGGTTATAAGACCAATCTCCATATTTATTGTAAATACGATTGCAAACCAATATGGATCAAATCCTAAGGTTGTTATAACAGGTAACAATATTGCAGATGTCATAACAATGACGGCTACTGGTGGTAAAAAGAAGCCAGCAATTAATAAAAAAATATTTATTAATATAAATACTACCCATTTGTTAGAGCTTAGTTCAACCATGCTCTGTGCTAAAGATTGCGTTACATAAAGTTGAGATAATGTAAAAGCGAAAAGGTAAGAGGCAGCAATGATGAACATTATCATCACACTTTCTTTCATTGAAACTTTAACAATATTCCAAATCTTTTTTGGTTGATAAATTTTGTAAACTACAGCGATCAATACAAAAACTAAAAATGCTCCAACACCCGAAGCCTCAGAGGGTGTAGCAACACCACCATACAAAACATATAAGACACCAGCTATAATTGCTAAGAAAGGAAGAATTCTTGGCAACACCTCAATTTTTTCTTTAAATGTAGGAGGTGTTCTATTTTTTAAAGCCTTTGCTGAGTCTTTATCAATAAAGTAACTGTGTATAAGAGCCCAAATTGCAAACATTCCTGCCAACATAAAGCCAGGCACCAATCCGCATAAAAATAATCTTCCTATCGATGTTCCTGTTGCAATTCCATAAACAATTAAAACAATACTAGGAGGAATTAAAACTCCAAGAGTCCCACCAGCTGCAATTGTTCCAGTTGCAATTTGATCGGAATATCCTCTTTTTCTCATTTCAGGTATCCCCATGGTTCCGATTGCTGCACAAGTTGCTGGACTTGATCCACTGAGGGCAGCGAAAACTGAACAAGCCCCAATATTAGATATTACTAGTCCACCTGGAACTCTCCAAAGCCATCTATCTAATCCGGTATATAAATCTTTTCCTGCTGGAGAATTAGCAACTGCCATTCCCATCAAAATAAACATTGGTATTGAGAGTAGAACAAAAGAGTTTAGTCCTGCATAAAAAGTTTCAGCAAAAACGTCTAACATTTGAAATCCTTCAAATGCTACTAAAAGTGCTATAGAGACAAAACTTAAACCAAACGCGATAGGTATTCCCGAAAATAAAACTATTAGAGTAAAAACAGCAACTATTATTGCTATTAATAAAGGATCCATTAATTAGTGCCCTCTTCGTCAAAAAGTTTAATAATTTCAGCAATGTATTGAAGTATCATTAAAGCTGCTCCAATCATCATAGAAGAATAAGGTATCCATAAAGGTGGATCCCAAACCGTTCCTGTCGAATAATTTTTAATAAAAGCTTCCTCCACCATTAAAAATCCAAAATAGAATAAAATTAAGAAAAATAATAAACTTATTAATGATGTAAATATTTTAAGTCTAAGAATATTTTTTTTTGATAAAAAATCATAAATCCATTCCATACTGACATGTGCTTTTTCACTTAAAACATAGGCGCTTCCAATGAATGTTGAAGCAACTAAAAGCATTGTGACTAACTCTGTTTGCCAAGTGATTGCTCTTTGAAAAAAATATCTTTCAAATACAAGCTCAACTATTACCAAAATTGATAAGATTAATGCTAGAACAGCAAAGGCACCACAAGCCTTTGACGATAAATTACAAAATTTTAAATATTTTTCCTTCATAAAAAAAACCCCTATTTAATTTTTAAATAGGGGTTCTTTATATATCTTTTTATTTAACTGCTAAAGCCATTTCCATCAGCTTATCACCGCCTGGAACTTTTTCAGCAAATGCTTTGTGAGAGGATTGTTTTGCAATCTCAACCCAAGCCGCATGGTCGTTTGCATCCATATATACTAACTTAACTCCTGCTGCTTTATACGCGTCTTCAAATTTTTTGTCTAAATTTTCGACTTGCGCAGTCATATATTTCTCAGCAACTTTACCTGCCTCCATTAAAGCATTTTGTTGTTTGGAATTTAATTTATCAAAACTCATTTTTGACATCAAAATTGGCTCATACATAAACCATAATCCAAATTTTCCTGGAGGTGTCGCGCAGCTTACTTGTTCATAAATTTTGTAACTTACAAAACTTCCTGAACTAGTGTTTGCACCAGTTAACACTCCTGTTTGTAATCCAGTATAAATCTCAGATGAAGGCATACTTTGAATACCCGCTCCCGCTGCTTCCAACATTTGGTTAAATGCTTTACCAGCTGCTCTCATTACTTGTCCTTTAGCATCTGATGGATTTTTTATACATTTAGATTTTGATGCAAATCCACCACCAAGCCAAGCATCAGATAATACAACTACACCAGCATCATTAATGATTCTTTTAATCTCACTCATCATTGGACCTTTATTAAATCTTAAAGCATGATCATGATTTTTAACAGTTCCTGGCATTAGTGTTGCATCAAATTCAGGATGAAATTTTGATGCATATGCTAATGGAAACGCTGAAATATCTAACTGACCAGTAGTCATTGGTTTCCATTGCTCTTTTGGTTTGTAAAGTGATTTTGCAGGATAAATTCTAATATCTAAATCAACACCTGCTTTTTTAACTTCATCAGCAATTATTTGAACCATTTCATGTCTTGGATCAAAAGAACCATCAGCTCTTGGAGTGCCCGGCCACTGGTGACTTGCTTTTAATGTCACAGCGTAAGCTGATCCAATTAATGAGAAAGCTAAAAATAATGTTGTGAAATAAAAACTTATTTTTTTTAACATGTTTTCCCCTCTTTAAATTAATTTAATAGTCTATTAAATTGAACTTATTAGTAAGAGTCAATATAAGGAAATGTCATATATTTAATTATGGATGGACCATTAAAAAATTTACTAGTTGTTGATTTAACAAGGGTTTTAGTAGGACCTTATTGTACGATGATACTCTCAGATTTAGGTGCAAGAGTTATAAAGATTGAAGCACCTGAGACAGGTGACGACTCTAGAAAATTTGGACCCTTTGTGAAAGATTACTCAGCTTACTTTATGTCATTAAATAGAGGAAAAGAAAGCATTGCATTGAATTTAAAAAATGAAGATGACAAAAAAATATTTGAAAAAATACTTTCTAAAGCAGATATTTTAGTAGAAAATTTTAAACCTGGCACTTTAGAAAAGTGGGGGTTTGGTTGGAAAGATGTAAATAAAAAGTACCCTAAATTAATTTATGCATCAGCATCTGGTTTTGGACAAACGGGACCTTTAAAAGAGCTCCCAGCATATGACATGGTCGTCCAAGGTATGGGAGGGTTGATGAGTGTAACTGGCCATCCAAATTCAGAACCAACAAGAGTTGGAACTTCTATTGGTGATATTACTGCTGGTCTATTTACAGCAATTGGAATTAATGCAGCATTATACGATAGACAAAAAACTGGCAAGGGAGCTTTTATAGATGTCTCAATGTTAGATTGTCAAATAGCAATTTTAGAAAATGCAATTGCAAGGTATCTCTCAAAAAATGAAATTCCAGAACCAATGGGTTCAAGACATCCATCTATTGCTCCCTTTGAGGCTTTTAAAACAAAAGATAGCTACATAATTATTGCTGCAGGAAATGATAAACTTTTTGCAAAACTTTGTGATGTATTAAAAATTCCTGAAGCTTCAAATGATAAAAGATTTAATTCTAACTCATTAAGATGTGAAAACATGGATCAATTAAAAGAAATTTTTGAAAAACAATTAAATTCAAAAACTACTAATGAATGGGTAAAAGAAATGGAAGCATTGAAAATTCCATGTGGACCAATTTTTAATATAAAGCAAGCTGTAGAAAATCCTCAAGTTCAAGAAAGAAATATGATTGTAAAATCATACCATAAAATTATTGGTGAATTTAAATCTGCAGGAAATCCAATAAAAATGTCTACATATAAAGATGAAAATACAAGAGGTGATATTCCTGATTTAGATGAGCACAGGGAAAAAATAATAAAAGAATTTAGCTGATTTATTCTTGTTTTTCTGTTTCGTCAGATACAGTATCTTCTTGATCTTTCATTTCGTCTAATGAAACATCGGTCTCTTCTTCTTGTGTGTCTTCAACAGGTTCAGATGAAGGTTGTTCAGCTGTATTTTGTAACTCTGCTAAATCATCTTTAGAAACTTGAATTTTTTCTGGAATTTTTCTAGCTCTTTTAGATGGAAGGATTGGTACACCACTTTTTGAAATCTCACCTTTGTAAAGATTTTCAAAATCGTCACCAATATCATCTTCGTCCTCTGAGGCGTCATCAATTTGCTCAACATGCTTTCTCAATTTATATACCGCTGCATCAGTTAAATCTGGAACTTTAATTGTTTCTTCGGCAATTTCTCTTAATGCTATGACAGTATTTTTGTCATTATCTCTATCTAAAGTAGGTTCTAACCCAGAATTAAGTTGAGTTGCTCTTTCCTTTGCAACTAGTACTAATTCATAAGGACTATCAACTTTATCAATACAATCTTCAACTGTAACTCTTGCCATGGCGGTTAGATACACCTCGATTATAAAAAAATCAAGCAGTATTAGAGATAAACTGGATTTAATTTTTTTCGTATAGTGAAAAGTAAAGCTATAGAGCATGCTATAGCAATTGCTGCAATAAATGCGATTTTTTCAATTGAAAATCCAGCATCTATAAAAAAACCAAACAATGCTGTACCAAAAGCAGTTGCAAATACCATTAAAGCTGTAGTCAAAGCTTTAATAGATCCAATATATTTTACACCGTAAATTTCTGCCCATGTTGATGATCCTAATAAATTAGCTAGACCGTTTGATATTCCAACTAATCCAAGAAATAAAAAAGCAGTTAGTGGAGCATCAAAATATATGATCACTAAAGTTCCTAAAAATAATGGAATATTCATATAGATTAGTAATTTTCTACTTGTAAACTTATCAATTAAATAACCAGCAACAACTAAAGTAATTACAGAAAAAATTGAGTAAGACATAAAAGATTGTGCAATTGTATATTCACCCCACCCTTTTGAATTAGTGACAAATGATTGATATACAAATACTCCAGTTGCTATCCAAGGCATAGCCAACATATTTAATGAAATAATGTAAAACCTATAATCCTGAAGAACTTCAATTCTTTTCCAGTTTTTAATATTGTCCTCTTTTAAATTTTCATTTTGATTTCTCTCTCTAGTATCTAATTTCACATCTTTAACTAAAATGTAAGATGCTAAAGGTAGGCAAATTAAAATTATTAGAGAAAAGATTACCCATAAATCTTGCCAAATAATCATTGTTAAAAGGTAAACAATTAATACAGGCATTATAAATTCTGCTGAAGATAGACCAAACCAAATAATGCTTAACGCTTTACCTCTAGATTTTGTAAAATATCTTGAGATAGTAGTTGAAGCTGTGTGAGACATTAATCCTTGCCCAGAGAATCTCATTAAAAAAATTGCAACAAATAAAAAAGCTACTGATGATGTTTTGGAAAAGAAAAAAGAGGAAAAAGATAAAAGTATCGTAACAAAGATTGCAAATTTTATCACATTTACATCATCAATTTTTTTTCCAATCCAAATAAGAAGCAAACTACTAAATAGAGTTGCAGATGCATAAATCGTGCCAAATTGTCCATGTGTTATAGAAAGAGTTTCTCTTATACTAGAATTGAACAATCCTATAAAAAAACTCTGTCCAAAACACGAAAAAAATGTAAAAATAAAACCAAAAATAATTACTTTTAAACTTAAACTTTTAAACATATAAATAATTTATGACTTGTAATGTTGCTTTCATAGGTCTCGGGGTAATGGGTTATCCGATGGCTGGTTATATATCAAAAGCTGGGCATAATGTAAGTGTTTTTAATAGAACAACCGCCAAAGCTGAAAAATGGATTTCTGAGTATAAAGGTAAAATGGCTTCAACACCAAAAGAAGCTGCAGAAGGTGCTGATTTTATTTTTACTTGCGTAGGTAACGATGAGGATTTGAAACAAGTTACTTTAGGTGAAAATGGATTATTTCATAGTGCTAAAGAAGGTTCTATATATGTAGATAATTCAACTGTGTCTGCAGAAGTATCTAGAGAACTTTATAATAAAGCAAAAGAAAAAGGTTTTGCTTTTTTAGATGCACCAATTTCTGGCGGTCAATCTGGAGCTGAAGGTGGAATTTTAACAGTTATGGTCGGTGGTGATGAAGAAGCTTTTAAAAAAGCTGAACCAGTGATTGATTGCTATAGCAAAAAAGTAAAATTAATTGGCTCATCAGGAAGTGGCCAACTTACGAAAATGATGAATCAAATGTGTATTGCAGGAGTTGTTCAAGGTTTATCAGAGGCTATAAATTTTGGAATAAACGCTGGTTTAGATATTGATAAAGTAATGGAAACTATATCAAAAGGAGCAGCACAATCTTGGCAAATGGAAAACAGATATAAAACTATGGTTGAAGACAAATTTGATTATGGTTTTGCAGTTGACTGGATGAGAAAAGATTTAAAGATTGTAATTGAAGAAGCAAAAAGAAATGGTTCACCAGTCCCGATTACTGAAATAGTTGATGAGTATTACGCCGATGTTCAAAAAATGGGTGGTAATCGATGGGATAGCTCTAGTTTAATTGCTAGACTCAAAAAAAAGAAATAAATCAATGTCAAATGCTGTCCCATACTATGAGGACTTTTCTGAAATAAAGAAAAAAATATGGTCGATGCTTGATGATGCAGTGACTAATAGATCATCACCTTTTCGAATTCCAGTTTTTGTTTGTGGCGATCAGTCAGACTTTGGTGGAAGAATTGTTGTTCTTAGAAAATCTGACCAATCAAATAATCTTCTTCAGTTTCATAGCGATATACGATCTGACAAAATTCCAAAATTAAAAAAAAATAAATATGCTGCACTAATCTTTTACGATAAAGAAGAAAAAATTCAGCTACGTGTTAAAGTTAATTGCATAGTCAATCATGATAATGAGATAACTGAACAATCATGGTTAAAAACAGCTCATGTAAGTAGAAAATGCTATTTAGTAAATAATGGTCCTGGAACAGAAATGGAAGAGCCGAGCTCAGGGTTAAGTGAGGACATTGAAAAATCAGGCTTTACTATGGAGCAAAGTGAAGAAGGTTATAAAAACTTTACTGTAATTCAATGTAATATTGAAAGTATTGAGTGGCTTTATCTTGCAGCAAAAGGTCATAGAAGAGCAAGATTTGATATTTCAAATAATAAACAAAACTGGCTAGTCCCATAAAATGCTAAGTGGATTTATTATTGCTGTAGCGCTTGTTTTAGGAGGATTGGCAGTAATGAGGTTTGGTATTTTTCAAATCAGAAAATTTAAAAAAGGAGAAACTAAAGTCACAAAAAAAGTTAGTGAGCAAATAGCTTTTATAATATTTTTTGTAATTATTTTAGGATTAATAATTTATTCTGTTGATGATTTATTGTTTTAAAAAACTGATTTAGAGTATTTTTTCCAGTTTTCTTGATATCTAACGGCATTTTGCTTTACTGCTTCAATTTCATCTTCTGTTAATTGACGAATTACTTTTCCAGGCGAGCCCACTACTAAGGAGTTATCTGGAATTTCTTTATTTTCTGTAATTAATGATTTAGCTCCAATGATGCAATTTTTTCCAATTTTTGCTTTATTGAGAACTACAGCTCCAATACCAATTAAAGAATTGTCATCAATTGTGCAACCATGAAGCATCACTAAATGACCTATGGTTACATTCTTTCCAATTATTAATGGGTAACCTGGGTCAGTATGCAAAACACTTCCGTCTTGAACATTTGACCCTTCTCCTAAATGAATATTTTCTATATCACCTCTTAATGTTGCATTAAACCAGACACTAGAGTTTTTCTCTAATGTTACATCACCAATTATAACAGCGTTGGGAGCTACCCAATTTTCGCCAAGGTTTTTTGGTTTTTTATCTTTTAAATCGTAAAACATAAATTATATAGTCTTTTAACATGGCATTAACTAAAACACCAATTTGTGACTTTGGTAAAAAAGCTGATAACTTTGAACTTAAATCTATAGATAATAAAATAATTTCACTAAATGATGCAAAGGGTGAAAATGGAACGCTAATAATGTTTATCTGTAATCACTGTCCGTATGTTTTGGCGGTTATAAATAATATTGTCGAAGATTGTAAAGAATTAGAAAATGAAGGAATCAAATCTATAGCAATAATGTCTAATGACCCAAGTAGATATGAAGAAGATTCATTTGATAACATGATTAAATTTTCAAAAAATAATGATTTTAATTTTCCATATTTAATCGACGAAACGCAAGAAGTGGCTAAAACTTATGGTGCCGTCTGTACTCCAGATTTTTTTGGTTATAATAAAGATCTTGAACTTCAATACAGAGGAAGAATTAGAGAATTAAAAAATTTAAAACCAATAGAAAGTGGAGATAGCGAACTTAAAAATGCTATGAAAATGATTGCAAAAACTAACAATGGTCCAAATGAACAATTTCCTAGTATGGGCTGTAGTATTAAATGGTTTTAATAATTAATGTATTTAGTAATAACTAGAACTTTTCCTCCTGAATTAGGAGGCATGCAAAATCTAATGTGGGGACTAGCAAGGTCTCTTTCAAAACTTAACCTTATAAAAGTTTTTGCAGATTATCATGAAAATCATGAAGAGTTTGATAAATCAGTTTCATTTTCAATAGAAAGAGTAAGTGGAATGAAGCTTATTAGAAAATATAGAAAATCATATATGATTAATGATTATCTTGAGCAAAATAATAAAGTACAATGTATTATCGCTGATCATTGGAAAAGTTTGGAGCTTATAAAAACTAACAAAAAGAAGATCTGCCTAATACATTCAAAGGAAATAAATCACCCTAAAGACTCTGGATTAAATAAGAAAGTACTATCTGTTCTAAATAATATTGATCATGTTGTTGCGAATTCAAATTATACAAAAAACTTAGCTATAGATCTTGGAGTGGATGAAAGAAAAATAGTTGTTATTAATCCTGGTGTTGATCCAGCCGTTGAAGTTCCAAAAAGATACTTAGATGAGGCTGAGGAAATATTAAAAGGAAAAAAAAATAGACTAATAACAGTTTCAAGGTTTGATAAAAGAAAAAATCATGAAAAAGTTATTATGGCTGTTAGAAACCTAAAAGAAATTTATCCAGATATAATTTATACATGCATTGGATATGGAGAAGAGGAAGAAACATTAAAAAAATTAGTTGTTGAGCTAAAATTAGAAGATCAGGTAAATTTTTTAAAAGATATACCAGCTGATTTAAAAAATGCTCTTGTTGCAAAATCAAACATTTTTGTGATGCCATCCATAATTTATAAAAAATCAGTTGAAGGCTTTGGAATTGCTTATGTAGAGGCTGCACAATATGGAGTTCCATCAATTGGGGGGAAAGATGGAGGAGCAGCAGATGCAATTAAACACGAAAAAACTGGCTTGATATGTGATGGAAATAAATTGGAAGATGTATATTCATGCATAGATAATCTTTTTAAAAATAATAAATATTTAGAATACGGAAAAGAAGCAAAAATTAATGCTGAAAACTTCCTGTGGGATAGAATAATTGAAAATTATAAAAGAATCTTATAAAGTATTAGAATGATAGCCAAATTTAATAATATTTTTTACTTAATTATTTATGTGGTTCACTTTGGAATGCTAGCTTTTTATGCTGCTCAATTGCTAGTTGGTACAAAAAAATTCATGGATAAATTTGCTATTGATCACACAGCAGCTTTCATGATTAGATTTTTAGGAGCATTCTTTCTTGCTTGGATATTAATGGCTTTATACATAATGTT
>CACLPR010000001.1 GCA_902608845.1 uncultured Pelagibacteraceae bacterium | reverse complement strand
TAAGTTAATAAAGTGAGAACACCAATCGTAACAGTTGTAAAAATCAACGCTAAAAGGGATTTTAAAATTTTATCTTTATTCATTTATAGTATTACTTTTTTTAAAGCTTTTATTGGAAGTGTTAAACATTCTTTCCTTGCATAATTTTTTTTATCAAAGAGTTTTTTAAACTCTTTCCATTCACTTGGAAATGAAATATTTTCTTTATCATTAAATTTATCTAATAATTTTAAAAAATTTTTAATTTTATCTTTACTTTTTTTCTTAAAATTTTTTGTAGCTAAATTTGCAGATGCATTGCAATATATGCAAGATTGAGACTGATATGAGAAATCTTTTATAACATTGTCTTTAATAATTAAAAAAATTTCAATCTCATCACCACAAATTTGACTTTTATATTTCGTCGAATGAGTGCAGTTATGAATATGTTTATTGTTTTTGGTATCAGAAGCTATTTTTAAAATATTAATATCCATTAATTTGAGTATTTATTTGATTGTTATTATACAAATTTATATTTATATTTTCATACTTCTTAAATAAAAAAATAGCACATGCTAAACTTAAAAAATCCTAGAGTAGCCATTCCAATTGTATTGATAGCGGGTATTTTTTGGTCATTTGGCCCATATGTTGTAAGACATATCGATCAGCCAGAAACAGTTCCTTGGCAATATTTATTTACAAGAGGAATAGTTATTTTTCTTTTGCTTAATATGTATTTGTTTCTTGAGGAAGGAAAAGAGTTTTATAAAAATTATTTTAAAGTAGGTATATCGGGTCTAATTGGAGGTATTGGTCTTGGTACCGCAATGATAACATTTATATGGTCAATTACTAATACGACAGCAGCTATCACTTTACTTTGTCTTGCAGCAATGCCATTTATAACAGCCTTATTAGGGTTCTTATTCTTAAAAGAAAAAATTTCATTAACAGTATGGATTGCGATTGTAGTTGCAGCAGTGGGTATATGTATAATGGCTTTTGACAATTCTGGTAAAAATTCATTGCCAGGGCTTGTCTTTGGGCTTATTTCTGCGTTAGGTTTCTCAATTTTTTCTGTTTCACTTAGATGGAGAAAAGAAACACCAAAATTTACTACTGTAGCCTTTGCAGGGTTTTTCTGTTTCATATTTTCTGCTGTAATGCTTATGTCAAACGATGCTAATTTTTTATCTACTGGAAAAAATGAAGCCTTATTTGCTACTCATGGAACTCTAGTATGTATGGGTTTAATATTATATTCAATTGGATCAAAAAACATTCCAGCAGCTGATCTAACTTTACTCTCACTCACTGAGGTAATAGGTGGAATATTTTGGGTGTGGTTACCATGGATGGGAATTAATGAAGTCCCATCTACGAATACTATTATTGGTGGATTTTTTATCTTTATGTCAATTTTTTATTACAGCCTCATTATGCAGTCTAATAGAAGATTTATAGGTTTAAATTAAAATGAATAATGAAAAAGTAATTGTTAATAGTTGGAATGAATGGGATCCATTGAAACATGTAATAGTAGGTAAAGCAGATGGCACTTGTATACCTGCCCCTGAGCCAGCATTAGATGCAAAAGTTCCAGAGGACAGCGATATGAGAGGAAAATTTGGTCCAAGAACTAAAGATACTGTAGATAAAGCAAATCAGCTTTTAGATGATTTCTCAAATATATTAAAAAAAAGAGGGATTAAAGTTGATAGACCAGATCCAATTAATTTTAATCAAAAAACATCTACACCTGATTGGCAAGCGGAGACAATGTTTGGATGCATGCCGCCTAGAGATGTTTTGCTAACTGTTGGTAATGAAATTTTAGAGGCTACCATGAGTTATCGTTGCCGATGGTTTGAATATCTATGTTACAGACCACTTTTAAAGCAATATTATAATTTAGATCCAAAAATGAGACACGAATCTGCCCCAAAACCTAGATTAACAGATGAAGATTACAGAGAAGACTACTTATCAGATAAAATAGGAATTCAAAAAAGGCTTGAATGGACAGAAAATAAATATTTTGTAACCACTGAAGAGGAGCCACTATTTGATGCTGCTGACGTACTAAGATTTGGCAAAGATTTAGTAGTACAACATGGTTTTACTACAAATTTAAAAGGAATTGATTGGTTAAAAAGACATTATAAAGATCACAGGGTTCATGCTGTTAATTTTCCAGGTGATCCTTATCCAATTCATATAGATGCAACTTTTACACCTATCAAAGAGGGTTTAATAATTAACAATCCTCAAAGAAGACTTCCTAAAGAGCAAAGAAAATTGTTTGAAAATAACGGATGGGAAATTATTGATAGTGCTCAACCTGCACACAACGAGCCTCCTCCTCTATGTTACTCTTCAACATGGCTATCAATGAATGTTTTAGTTTTAGATCCTAAAACTGTATGTGTAGAAAAAAGTGAAATATACCAAGCAGAACAACTAGATAAATTAGGCATGGAGGTTGTTCCTGTTGAGCTTAGAGACGCTTATGCATTTGGCGGTGGATTACATTGTTGTACAGCAGATGTTTATAGAGAAGGTGAATTAAAAGATTATTTTCCAAAACAATAATTGTGACAAAGATAAAAACAAAAAGAGAAAGAGTAAAATTTGCTTCAGATAATGTTACAGGAGCATGTCCAGAGGTCTTAAATGCACTTCTTAAAGATAATGAGGATGACAAAACTCCATATGGTAATGATGAGCTGTCGAAAAACTTACAAAATAAATTTTCAGAAATATTTGAGAAAGAAGTTATAGTTTTTCCAACAGCCTCAGGAACAGCCGCTAATGCTTTAGCCTTATCGACGATGACACCCTCTTTTGGAAATATCTATTGCCATAGACTTTCTCATATAAATGTAGATGAATGTGGGGCTCCAGAATTTTATACTGGAGGTGCAAAGTTAGTTAATCTGGATGGTAATAATGGAAAAATAATAGCAGAAGAACTAGATAGAAACATCTCTGGAAAAGGTGTGGTACATCATACTCAACCCTCATCAGTAAGTATTACCCAATTATGTGAAACAGGTGTTGCTTACAATTTAGATGAAATAAAAAAAATATCAGAGATTACTCATAAACATGATCTAAATATTCATATGGATGGTGCAAGATTTGCAAATGCATTAGTTTCATTAAACTGTACCCCAGCAGAAATGACATGGAAGTCTGGAATTGATGTACTGTCTTTTGGAGCAACTAAAAATGGATGCCTAGCAGCAGAAGCCATTATTTTTTTTAAACCAGAGTTAGTTGGAAATTTAGCTTTTTTAATGAAAAGAGCAGGTCATTTACTATCAAAGATGCGTTTTGTATCAGCTCAATTAGATGCTTATATCTCAAATGAGGTTTGGTTAAAAAATGCAAAGCATGCAAATGCCATGGGGAAAAAACTAAGCCAAGGCTTACTGAAACACAAAAATATTGAATTAGCTTATCCAACAGATGCAAATGAGGTTTTTGTTAAAATACCAAAAAATATAATTGATCAATTTAATTCACATGGTTACAAAATTAACGATGATGAGTGGGAAGATAAAGCTGTTAGATTAGTTGCTGCCTGGAATACTCATCCAGATGATGTAGAATCGTTTTTAAATATAATTAAATCTTAATTTAGCTAGGATTTTCTTTTAGATAATTAATATAATTTACTATTTCATCAAATTTTTCATCCTCAATATCTTTGTAACTTGCATTGAATTTACTCTTTACACAAATTGCAACATGAGCATAAGGATTTCTGCCTTTAGGATGATTAGGATGATCTGGAAGTTGTCCTTCCAAATAATCGCCAGCATCCTGAATAATTTTCCAGAGTTTACTTGCGTTTTCTTTGTTCACATTACCCCAATTCTTGTTTTATCTCTTTTGTATCTAGTTTGACCTTTAAAATCCACCACGCCAATTATTTTTAGATTTCAAATCTTTCTCTTCTTGTTTTGAAGTAGGTCTAAATAAATAAAAACCTACGACAACAATAACAAATATACCTAAAATGATTTCAGTCATATTTAATTAATCTCTAAAGTTTATAAATTCGATTGGAAGTCCTATATCAATATCTTGTATAGCAGATATTGCTTCTTGAAGGTCATCTCTTTTTTTTCCTTGAGCTCTTAATTCTTCTCCTTGAATTTTAATTTGGATTTTAAGTTTTAGTTTTTTTACATCAGCAATAATCTTCTTAGCATTTTCTTGACTAATGCCCTCTGCTAATTCACTGACCTGTCTAATGGTTCCGCCAGCTGCACCTTCTGAATTTTTAACGATTATTACTCTTGGATCTACTTTTCTTCTTATAAGATGAACTTGTAACAATTCATTTACTTGTTTTAATTTTAATTCATCTGGTGCTATTGTAGTTATTATTTTATCTTTTCTCTCAATTGAAATATTAAGTCCCTTAAAATCATATCGATTAGCAATTTCTCTTAAACAATTTGCAAGAGCATTGTCAAATTCTTGATAATTAATTTTACTTATTACATCAAATGAAGGCATAATTTTAATATTCTATACAATATTGCATTTTTTTATAAGAACAACCTTCTTTAATCATTGTAATAATTTTTAAAATTTTAGTATATTTTAATTTTAAATGTCCAAAGGTAAAATTAAAATTCATATAAGAAATAATCACTGGAAAAAAGGTTCTTTGCCATGTGATTTAGAAGGCGAAAAAAATAGTAGTGTCCCTAAAGAATTATTTGAGAATTTTCTCAATAAATATTCTGATATAAGAGATAAGATTTCATACATAGTTGATTGGGATGATGATAATTGGAAATCTTCAATGAAAGATGCAGATATTTTGCTTACATGGAATTTCCCAACAAAAAATCTAAGTAAAATTGCACCAAATTTAAAATGGATACATATTGTGTCGGCGGGTGTTAATCATCTTTATCCATTTAATTGGCTTAAAAATGATTTAATTTTAACAAATAGTAGTGGAATACATTCTAAAAAAGCAGGTGAATTTGGATTAATGAGTATTTTGATGCTTCAAAACCATATGACAAGAATAATTACTAATCAAAAAAAAAAAGAGTTTGTAACTTTATTAAGTAACCCAATTGATAGTAAAAAAGTTGTAGTGGTAGGCACTGGATCATTAGGTGGGTCAATGATTAAACATATCAGCTCATTAGGAGCAAAAGTAATTGGAGTTAATAGAAGGGGTAGAGCAGTTGAAGGTTGTTCAAAAGTTATGACATTTGATAGGATTGATGAAGTCTTACCTGAGGCTGATTTTCTTTATTTAGCTGTTCCAGAAACAAATGAAACAAAAGGATTAATAAATAAGAAAAGATTAGATGTTCTTAAAGCTACATGTGGAATTGTTAATATTGGTCGCCAATCTGTGATGGATTATGAGCATCTAAGAAAAAAATTAAAAAAAAATGAAATTGCTGGAGCTATTTTAGATGTTTTTTCAGAAGAACCCATAAACAGAAATTCAAAATTTTGGAATACTCCAAATTTGGTAATTACACCTCACATATCCTCAGATAGCAAAGGAAATTATATTGAAATGGTTTTAGAAAAGTTTTTCCAGAATTTAATACTATTTATTGATAAAAAAGATTTACATAATCAAGTCGATCCCAAATTAGGTTATTGATTATTTTGGTAGCCAGGAACTGTACAAAGGATTGTTATTTGTAATTGGAAGTTTGATACTTTTATTTTGTCTTGATGAACTGTAAACAGCTGTTACAAACTCTAAAGATTTTCTAGCATCCAATAAAGTTACTTCATCACTTACTTTTCCGTCAAGTTTGTTGGCTATTTCATTAAACATTCCTGCGTACCATGATTTAGGTTTTTCAACTTTTGACAATATTTCATCAATTTGACTTTGTGAAATAGGAGCTCTTGGTAAAAATACCCATTCATCATCAGCTGGATTATAAGGTTTATCTGGAGATGCTCCCGATTCTACTGTCAGTCCATCAAAACAGAATTTTAGTCTACTAGTATCATTTGCTGCACCAAGGGTGATAGAGCTAGTGACCAATGTTCCGTCTTCCATTTCAATTGATAAAGATGCACAGTCTTCGACCTCTATATCATTTACTCTTGTTGTTAATTTTGCAAATACATTTGAAACTGGTCCTAGTATCATGCTCACCAAGTCATGAATATGTATTGAATGACTTAAAATTGCTCCTCCTTGTTCACCATCCCAAGTACCTCTCCAAGGTTTCGAGTAATAATCTTTTCCTCTGTTCCAATGAGTTTCTAATGAGGCGATTAAAGGTTTTCCAGCAAGTCCTGACTTTATTAGTGCCTTAAATTTTGAAAATCCTAATCCATACCTATATTGAAATACAGGAAAGATTATCTTTCCTGTTTCTTTACTAATATTTTCTAGCTCATCAATTTCTTTAAGACTTGAAACCAATGGTTTTTCACAAATTACATGCTTTCCAGCTTCAAGAGATTTTTTGCACGCAGAAAAATGTAAATGGGGTGGGAGACAAATATCAATTATATCTATTTCCTTTACTTTTATTACGTCATCAAAGTTTAATGATATTTTAGTATCATTATTTGACGCCAATATTTTATCTATTGCATCTCTTGTTAAACCACACAATGTATGAACACTAAATCGGTCTGATACTTTTTGAAAGTCTTCAAAATGTTTAGCTCCTATATTAGTTCCTATTATTGCTACCTGATATTTTTTCATTTTTTTTCTGCTAATTCTTGAGCTTTAATTGCTAGTTCCATTGATAAGTAAGTAAGTTCTTGCGAACAAGCAGTATCAGTTCTATTCAAAACGTCTTTGATTAAATTAGCAAAGTAGGGCAGTTTTACATTCGAACAGTCAATATGTTTAACCTCATCATTATTTGCTAAAAATAGTTGATTTCCTTTTTCAGATTTTGCTAGGTCTGTATATTTTCTAATTTCAATAAAACCTTTATCACCCAGTATAAATAACCTTCCATCTCCCCAAGTAGGAAGTGCATCAGGAGTAAACCAATCTAAACGAACATATCCATGACCACCATTTCCAGTAAGATTAACTTCCCCAAAATCTTGAAAACCAGGAAATTCTTTCTTAGTCGTATTTTCGACTAACGCATGGTTTACTTTAGCTTCATTTGAATTAGTAAATACTAAAAATTGGTGAATTTGATGAGAGCCTATATCTGTTATTATTCCACCATAACTTTCACGATCATAAAACCAATCAGGTCTTTCAAAATTACCTTGTCTGTGAGGACCAGTACCTATTGTTTGTTTTACTTTACCAATTTTACCTTCAGCGACTAACCCTTCTGCTTTTGCAACAGCTGCTACATGAAATCTTTCTGAAAAATTAATTGACCAAATTTTTCCTGTCTCCTTAACTGTTTGTTTTAGATTATTAAGTTGCTTAAGTGTTGTACATCCTGGCTTATCAACCATGACATCTTTTCCAGCTTTCATTACGTCTATAGATAGATTTGCTCTTTCTTTAGGAATAGATGAAATTAAAACCATATCAATAGCATTATCATTTAAAATATCACTTTTATTATCCACTCTTTTTATTTGAGGATATTTTTTGCAAAACTCATCTAATGTTAACGGAGATCCTTCGGTCCAAAAATAATTACAACTACATCCCTCTTTAAGCATCCCATCAAGCATGTCGAAGATATGACCATGATCAATACCCAATACTCCAAGATTTATAGTTTTAGTCATAAACTATTTTAGCAGAATAAAAATTTTAAATAAGATTTTAATTATTGGGAAGGGTTATTCTCTACAATAACTGTTTCTTCGGTTCCTGCTGGTTTTATCGGTTCTTCGATAGGCACTGTCGCTGGATTAAGTTCTAAGCCAATAGGTGTTATTGTTGTAGGAAGAGGTGTGAATTGAGAATCAGGGTTTTCAACAACCTCTCTAACTTTCATCCTGTAAACTCCATATGCTCCTATTAAACAGTGAAATATAATTAGAAATATAAAATAACCATTCTCTCCTATAAAATCCATAAACATAGAACATAAAAAAGGTCCACTAATTGCACCCATTCCAAAGGTAAATTGCAAACCTGCACCTGCAGCTACAAATTTTTCTTTAGCTATAAAATCATTAGTATGAGCAAATATTAATGCAAACATAGGAAGACTAAAGAAAGCATATAAGCCTGTAAAAATATAGAACCAAAACTTTGAGCTCGCCAAACCTTCAGGTAAATGCATCGTACCCACTGAAAAAATTGCACATAACGCAAAGAAAGCCGATGCAAATGTGGAATATACGGTGACTGTTCTTCTGTCATAAATGTCTGATAGTTTACCAATCGGCCATTGGGAAATAGCGCCAGAAATAGCAATTAAAAATGTTACAAAAGAAATTTCAAAAATACTAAAATTCATTGACGCTGCATAAACAGCAATTAAAGCAAACATTGCAGAGTGACAAATCCCACATAAAAGTGCACTTACCATTCCAAAAGGGGAGGCTTCATAAAGTTCTTTAATTTTCATTCCTATAATTTTTTTAAATTTTGGTGGTTTTTTCTTAGTTAATAATATTGGAACAAGTGAAAGTGACATGAATAAAGAAACAAGTATAAATGGCTGAAAATTTTCTGGCTTACTGAAGTTTAAAAAAAACATTCCAATCGCCATAGATGCGTAAAGAACGATCATATAAATTGATAAAACACTTCCTCTATTTTTATTGCTTGCTCGGTCGTTTAACCAGCTTTCTGCAATTGTATATAAACATACCATTGAAAAACCTGAGGCAATTCTTAATACAAACCATGTAAATGGATTGATGATTATAGAGTGAACTAAAACAACGATAGAAGCAATTGAAGCAAAAGCAGCAAATACTCTTATATGACCAACTCTTGATACTAAAATTGGAACTGTTTTTGCTCCAATAAAATAGCCTACAAAATATCCTGACAACATAAAGCCGGTTGCTGTTAAGCTGAAACTTTCATGAACAGCTCTTACTCCAAGTAAAGAAACTTGAAATCCATGAGCTATCATAATTAGACCCATGCCCGTGAATAATGCCCAGGAGTTTTTAAGTATCTTTTCCATAATTTTGCTATCTATGGATGATTTGATATTAAATCAAGAAATTAATTAATAATTTTTTCAGGCTCTCTTAGTTTAATAAAGGAGTGGATGCCTAAAGTGATTATGATCACGGCACCTCCAATGATCGTCTCCAAAGTTGGCTGCTCTTTAACAACTAACCAAACCCAAATTGGACCTATTATTGTTTCTAATAAGAAAAATAGATTTACTTCCTCTGCTGGTATAAATCTTGGTGCAATTGTTACTAAAACAAAAGGTAAGGCTACACAAATAATGCACATTACTGGTATGTAAATTTGATCGGTTCCATTTAAATTAAAGTTTTCAACAAAAAAGAAAGCAAATACTGCCACTCCTAATTTGCCCATTACAGCAGAAGGTAAAAGATCTCTGTCTTTAGCATATCGAATAAGAACTGCATTTACAGCCAATCCAGCAGCTGTAACAAATCCCATTATATTTCCAAAAAGATTACCGACTTGAAGTGAGTCATAAAAAATAAATAAAGCCGCTAGAAATGTAATTAAAATGGCGATCCAAGTCCCTTTACTTGGCATTTCTTTTAAGAATATTGCCCCAAGTATTGCGGAAAGCATTGGGGCTAAAGCAATCATAATCAACGTATTGGCTACATTAGTATTTTGAATAGAGACAATGAAAGTGATGTTACAAATAGAAAAGCTAATTGCGTAAAATATACCAACTGTACCAACTTTTAAAAAGGCATTAATAAAATTTTGCCTATAAAATAGTAGTAGACCAATTAAGACTAAAATGAAAGGTATGGCTCCTCTATAAAAAAGCATACCCCATGTTTCCATGTCTGAAAGCCTGATAAGCAACGAGTCTGGTGTAATGAACATTACAGCAACGAAGGCTAGTAGCGAACCTTTCTTTTGATCTGATAATTTATTCAAGCTCTTAAACCCTTCCAAAATATCTTGGCAAGATTAATTTTAGAAAGGTCATAGTACGTTTTTAATCCAGTAGGAGAAGTAACATTAATATCTCCATTTAGTTTCTGATCTATGAAGTCAATTCCAGCAAAATAAATATTATCATTTTTTAATTTTTTTCCAATAATTTTTGAAACTTTTAATTCTAGTTTTGTAAGTTTTGTAAGTTTAGGTACAGCACCTTTGCTCATATTGCTCAAATATGAACCTTTTTTTGGAACTCTTGAGATTGCTCCACATACTTTACCATTAATAATAAAAACTCTCTTATCTCCTTTAGATATATTTTTTAAGAATTTTTGAAACATTGAATGACCATTTTTATTTAAAAAATTTGTAATAAGTTTTTTATTAAACTTATTTTTAATAAGATGAATTTGATTACCACCATATCCATTAATGGGTTTCATAATCATACTTTTGTTTTGTTTATAAAATTTCTTAATTTCTACAATATTATTTGAAAATAAAGTATTAGGCATATATTTGATAAAATACTTTGAGTATAGTTTTTCTGATACATTTCTGATAGCAGTTGGATTATTTATTACTTTTACTTTTTTTAAGCCATCTAAAATAAGAGTAGTTATTAAATATTCTGAATTAAATGGAGGATCTTGCCTAATTAAAATAAATTTAAGATTTTCAAGATCAATTTTTTGTTTTTTATAAATTTTATAAAATTTTTTTTTTTCATAATTAAATTTTACTAATACTCCATTTGCATATGTTTTATTTTTGATAATGGATAAGTTTGAAGGAGTATAATAAAATATTTTATATCCTAATTTCTGAGCTTCATGAGCTAAAAATATTGATGTATCAGAAGATATATTTATTTTATCTAATTTATCACCTTGTATTCCTATTATTTTATTTGTCATATAAATCTTCTAAATTTTGAAATTTAGAGAATTTATTTATAACATGACTGGCGACTGTTTCTTTATTATTGATAATCTTATTTAGATGTTCCAAGTATTTAGTTTCGTTTGTACCGCTTTTTCCAATAAAATCTCTCTTTTCTAAGCCTTTTTCAGCAATTTTTAACAAGTTGGAGATCCAATAAATCATATCTTTACCCATTAAATTTGTATCAAGTCCTTTCATAGGCGCATCTTTATACGCATTTAATAAATCTTTCTTTTCCCATTTTGAAATAAATTCTAATGCTTCGTCTAAATTACCATATAAAAGTCCAGTAAAAAAAGCAGGACCAGCGCAGATACAGTTCCAACCACAAGTATCCATAGATCTCAATTCAATATATTGTTTTAATCTATTCTCTGTAAATATAGTACTTAAATGCAATCCAAGATCGTCAATACTTGGTAAAGATTTATTTATTTCTTGAATATTACCATTCATATAATCAGAAAATTTATAATTTTTACCAGATAAATATTTATCTTCTTTTTTTAAAAAAAGTATTGGATAATCTATTACAAAATCAGCATATTTTTCAAAATCAACATTTTCTAAAAAAATATCTGGAAGACCACCTCTTGATGTTTCTTGCCATACTTTTGATCGGTATGATAAATATTTACTATCTTTTTTTTCAACAATTGAAGAGTTTGCAAAAAGTGCAATACTTAATGGAACTAAACTATTTGCTAATTTAAACTTTTTTACAAAATCATTTTCAGATGTGTAGTCTAGATTTAGCTGTGTCCCAGATGTTCTATACATCATATCTAAACTAAGCGACCCACCTTTAGGCATATCCTTTGTCATTACTTCATATCTTTTTTTAGGATTGTTTGGAATTTCAGATAACTTAGATATTGGATCAAATCCAGCACTTACTATTTTTAAATCTAATTTTTCTACAACTTGTTTAAGCTCAAACAAATAATTATTAGCTTCAGAGCACACTTCATGAATATTATTTAATTGAGCACCTGCAAGCTCAATTTGATTACCTGGTTCTAAAGTTATACTCTTATTATCTTTATTTAACGCTATAACATTCTCACCTTCATATGATGGTTTCCAGCCAAATTCATATAAAATTTTGAAAATCTCTTTAATTGTAGAATAATTAATTCTTTTATTATTCTTTTTATAGAAAAGGAATTTTTCGTGCTCGACACCAATTTTAGTATTAATAGGCTCCTTAATTCCTGATTTAAAATGATCTATTATGTTATCTTTATTCATATTAATGATTTAATCACTCTTACTTAGATATTCAACAGCTTCACTTATACTAGTTAATTTGTTAGAACAAGTTTGGTTTTTACATATAATAACACTTGGTTTTGTATCATTATTTAATTGGTAAACAAATGTTGCAATTCCTAGATATTCTTTTTGTAAATAAAGCTGCATTTCCCTAACAGACTGTGATGTTCCGCTGAACGTGAATGATAAGCTATTATCGCAAATATCTAGGGTTTTAATAAAGCTAAACATTTGTGAATAATAAGAGTTTAAAACCTGATGAAATGATTTTTTAAGAATCTCATTTCTTTCAGACCATATTTTATCATTTGTAATTGAATATAATTTATTTGAAATTAGTAGATAAACACTATTACCATTTGGTATATTGCTATCATTCAAGTCTAATGGACTTGCAAACAAATCATTATCTTTAATAATATTTTTCTGGAACAGCTGCGTTTCTTTATTAAAGAATAATTCCCAGGTATCATTCATAATTTTTATTGATTTTTCTAAAGCTTTTTTGTCAGCATTAACCTCATAAAGTGTTATCATTAGTAGAGCATAATATACATAGTCCTCAAGAAACGTTTCTATTTCTTTATTTTCATAACAATGAATAATTTTTTGATGCAATTTTTTATTTAATATTTCAATTGTTTCTATTGTCTTAATTCTTAAATCTTCATCGTTTAAATTTACAGAAGTTTTTAGAAGAACTTGGAGCATATACGCATTTAAATCAGTTTGCGATTTATCGTCAAAAAATGGTTTTATTCTTTTTTTTCTTATATCTAGTAATTTATTTTTTATTCGATCTAGGTTATTTTTATCTTCATCAAGTATTAAATTTTTTTCTACCAAAATATTATTGCCTTCGAAATTACCGCTCTCCGAAATTTCGTACTTATTTTCTAGTAATTTAATATCTTCTTTTAAAATATTTTTTAATTCTTCATATGACCAAACATAATATTTTCCTTCAACACCTTCACTATCGGCATCGTATGCTGAACCGTACAACTCTTCATTATTTTTGAATTCATGATTAAAGTATTGAATTGTTTGTAAAAGTTTATTTTTAAAATAATCATTTTTTGTATTTTGATAAAATTTAGTTAAGAGATCGATGAATTGGATATTGTCATAAAGCATTTTTTCAAAATGAGGAATTATCCATTTTTCATCAACAGCATATCTTGCAATTCCTCCTTCTAGTTGATCATAAATACCTTTGGAACAAAGATTATTGAGTAAAATTTCAACAGGTTTAAAATAATTTTTATTTTTTGTTTTTAAATAAAAGTAAAACATTGCATCAAACAAATAAAATTGAGGGAACTTTGGGGCTCCTTTGAAACTTCCATTATTTTCATCTAAATAATTAATAATTTTTTCAACAAATGGCTCCAGTGGCTGATTTAAAACTGCAGATCTTTGATTAATTTTTGAAAATATTTCTTTAACTTGTGGCGCTTGAGCTAAAATTTTCTCTCTATTTTCATTGTACACGTTATGCACGTTGTTTAAGACTTTTTTAAAGTCAGGCCTTCCTTGAATTTCTTTTGGTGGAAAGTAAGTGCCACCAGTAAAGGGTACACCATTTTCGTCTAAAAACATTGATAATGGCCACCCACCTTGTGCCCCAGTTAAGATTGATAAGCTTTTTTGAAAGACATAATCTAAATCAGGTCTTTCCTCTCTATCAACTTTAATATTTATAAACTTTTCGTTCATGAGTTTAGCAGTTTCATCATTTTCAAAACTTTCATGAGCCATAACATGACACCAATGACAACTTGCATATCCAACACTTAAAAATATAGGCTTTTTCTCTTTCTTTGCTTTATCTAAAGTTTCTTTATTCCAAGGAAACCAATCAACTGGGTTATCTTTATGTTGTTGAAGATAAGGACTTTTTTCGTTTTTTAAAATATTAGACAATTTAGTGATGGTAGTAAGGTTTTCTTGAAAAAATATTCCTAACCATTGGTTCAAATTCTTTTAAAGTCATTGACTTATAATTTGGATCAAAAGAAACCTGATCATAATTTTCACAAAAATCTATTGTTGCTTGATAATGTTCTGCATTCTTATATTTTTCTCTAGCATTCTTATCCCCACCTAAGTGCTCAGCAGAATAGTAAGTTTGAAATAGACCATGGTGTAAAATAATCCAATAAGTTTTTTCTGAAACATAAGGTTTAATCACCGAAGCAGCATACTGTGAATGATTCATTGGAGCTAATTCGTCCCCAAGATCGTGCAATAATGTGGCTACGACCATTTCTTCGTTTTCACCATTTTTATATGCTCTTGTAGCTGCTTGTAATGAATGTTCCAATCTTGTTATCTGATAGCCTTCAAGTGTAGTAGTTTGTGAGGCTAAATAATTTAAAATTCTATCTGCAGTTTTTCTTTCATATTGACTTTCTAATTTTTCTAAAAGTTGATAGTCATCTTTAGTGCCATTCTTCATTTCTGTAAAACTTACTTTTTTCATTTTAATTATTTGATGCGGTACTCAATAAAGAAAGTTGGGTTACTTTATCTTCGCCAAGTTCGTCTATTATTTTTACAGGGTATTCCCCAGTAAAATGATGATCTGTTAATTGTGGATAATTTTCATTTCTTTTTTCAAATCCCATTCCCAAATATAAACCATTCAAACTTAGGAATTTTAATGATTTAGCCTTTATAAATTCACATATTTCAGCTGTAGATTTGTTTGCTGCTAAAAGTTCTTTTTTTGTTGGTGTATCAACTCCATAAAAATCAGGAAACTTAATTTCTGGACTTGCTATTCTCACGTGAACTTCTTTTGCTCCAGAATCGTATAACATTTTTACTATTTTTGACGATGTAGTACCTCTAACAAGTGAGTCATCAACTAGAATTATTCTCTTACCTTTAATTACTGAAATATTTGGATTTAATTTTAACTTAACCCCCAAACTTCTAATTTGTTGAGAGGGCTCAATAAAAGTCCTGCCAACATAATGGTTTCTAATTAAACCTAAATCAAATTTTAGACCTTTTTCTTCAGCATATCCTAATGCTGCTGCATTACCTGAGTCTGGAACAGGCACAACCAGATCGGCTTCTATTCCATCCTCTTTTGCTAACTGTGAGCCAAAATTCTTTCTATATTCATATGCAGTTTTTCCATTTAAAATACTATCTGGTCTAGAGAAATAAATATATTCAAATATACAAGGTCTAATTTTTTTTGGCGGAAATGGTTTAATACTTTTTAAGTCATCATTTTCGACATAAACAATCTCTCCATTTTCAACTTCTCTAACAAATTTTGCTCCAATAATATCAAACGCGCATGTTTCAGAAGCAAATACAAATGAATTTTTTAATTTACCTATTACGAGTGGTCTAATTCCATAAGGGTCTCTTACACCTATTAGAGTATTTTGTGTCATCATCACAAGTGCATAACCACCTTGAATTTGAAATATAGCATCTATAATTTTATCTATTGTTTTGTTTCTTTTTGATTTAGCTATTAGTTGAACAATGGTTTCGGTATCAGATGTTGTGTAGAATATCGCTCCATCTTGCACTAGTTTATTTCTTAGCGTTATAGCGTTAGTAAGATTACCATTGTGTGCAACACCAATACCACCTGCGTTTGTATCAGCGAAAAAAGGTTGTACATTTCTTAAAGCTGTTCCACCTGTTGTTGAATAGCGATTATGACCAATCGCGTATTTTCCAGGAAGTTTTTTTAAAACTTTTTCATCATTAAAATTATCACCAACTAACCCAAATCTTTTTTCTGAATGATATTTTTCACCATCATAAGAAACAATACCACAACCCTCTTGGCCTCTATGCTGAAGCGCATGAAGACCTAAAGCTGTAAGGGTAGAAGCATCACTAGAATTACTTATTCCAAATACTGCACATTCTTCCTTAATTTTAGGATCATATATCTTGAACTTTTTCTTTAGTTTCTTCATAGTCATTTTTGTCAGGAAATTCTTTTATAAGGTAGTTACTACCTTTTTCAACCCATGCATATGTAAAAGCATCATCTAAATTAATGGGCCATTTTTTGTGATTATAGACGATATTTATAGTTGTATAAATACATACAACTATAACGTAAGCTCTAATAAATCCAAAAAAGAAACCAAAGATTCTATCTAAATTTCCCAATCCAGAGTAGGTGACTGCTTTATTAATTCCTTTATTAATTAATAAAATTAAGAATATAATTATTATGAATAATCCTATACCAACCGCTAGATCAAGTACATATTCACTATCAATTATATCTTCGAAGTATGGTTTTACTTTTGGAAATAGAAATAGAGTAACAACATAAGCTAAAAGCCATTTAGAAGCAGATATAATACTTAATAAAAACCCTTTTTTTGTACATGTAATCAAGGATAGTAATGTGAAAACCAAATAAATAATGTCAAAGGCATACAGACTAGAAAAAAAATCTTTTACAACTTCCATTGATTATTTAATCTCAAAAGGTTTGAGCACCAAAAGTAAAGATGGTAATAATGTTAAAACTGATATCATAGCTAATAACATTGCTATCCCGGTAAAGACTCCAAAATATATAGTTGGAATAAAATTAGATAAAACTAAAATAGAAAATCCAAATACAATTGTTATAGATGTATTTAGTATCGCTACTCCTACTGTTGAATGACAATATTTAAGTGTTCTATTGTAATCTTTTATTTTAGTCAGTTCCTCCCTAAATCTATAAATATAATGTATGCTATTATCTACAGCTATACCAATCGTGATAGCAGCAATTGTGATAGTCATCATATCTAAGGGGATACCTGCCAAACCAATTATTCCCAGAATGAAAAAGGCTGCAATAAAATTTGGTATTACTCCAATGAGTGAAATTTTAATATTTCTAAAAAGTATTAAAAACATGACAAATATTCCAATCATCACAAAACCAAGAGTTAAAATTTGGGATTTAAATAAACTTTGAAGTAGATTATTAAACAATATAAGTACACCTCCAAGTTTAAATTCATCTTTGCTAAGATTTAATTTATTTTCTAAATCAAAATTAATTTGATTAATCAGATCATTTCTTCTCAATCCATCTAAAGAGTCTTTTATTCTTAAACTAATTCGAGCTTCAGAATTTTTTATAGATATATATGGGTCTACTATTTCTTTTTTAATATTATCTGGAATTTTAGTATAGAGAACTCCCATTTCCAAAGTTCCAAGTGCTTTATTATTATTTAATTTTGTTGCAACCTCAATTATTGATGAAAAGGATAAAACTTTACCAACAGCATCAATATCATCTAAATAATTGTGTACTTTAGTTATTTTATTAATTTTATCTTTTGTAAACCAATACTTATTGTCATTTTCATCCTCATCACCCCAATCATTCTCACTATCAGTTTCTTCATCCTCATCTTTTGGAAATTTTAAAATTACTTCTAGTGGAGTTGTTCCACCCAGTTTTTCATCTATTAACTTCATCCCTTTATAAATCTCTGTATTTTTATCAAAGTAATTAATGAAACTATTTTCAACTTCTAGTTTTGAGATACCAAATATGCTTAAAAATATAATAATCACAGTGACACCAAATATGTAATTTTTATTTTTAACTGCTAATATTCCTAGACAACTTGTTATCTTAGAGTCTTTCTCTTTTGATATCGCAACATTTGAGTTTTGCACAAAATTTAGCAATGTGGGAAGCAATGTGAATGTAATTACTAATGAGGTTAATAATCCAAAAGTCATCATCCATCCAAAATCGATAATTGGTTTTATTTCACTAAAGATTAATGACATAAAAGCACATATCGTTGTTAAGACGGTATAAAATATTGGCCAAATCATTTTTCTTGTAGTCATAATTAAAATTTCAAATTTTTTCTTTCCAGGAAACTGTTTGTTTAATTGTAAAAATCTAGTACTCATATGAATATTCATTGCCATTGTAAGAATTAACATTAAAGCAATAAAGTTTGATGAAATTACAGTAACTTTCCATCCAACTAGTCCTAGAAAACCAATCATAAATATAACAGAGAAGAAACAGCTACAAATTGGAATTATTATCCAAATTATTTTTCTGAATACATACCAAAGAGTTAATATGATAAAAAGCAATACTCCAATGCCAAAAGTAACAATATCATTTTTTATAAAAGTCATCATATCATCTGCAATCATTGGAATACCTCCAAGATAAATCTGATTGTTTTGGTTATAATTTTTTATAACTTCTCTAATTTCTAAAATATTTTGATGTCTCTCTTTTTTAATATTATCTTTAAAAGCCTCTAATTCTCTCTCTGTTTTGATTTGTTTATCTATTTTATTTGGTTTTATATAAACAATGATTCCACTTGTTTTGCCGTCTTCACTAATTACAAAGTTTTTAAATACTGGACTATTTAAGATTTCACTAAATCCACGTTCTCTATCTATATTCTCACTTGTTAAAGTTTTAAAATTTTGAATACGTTCAATTAAACCATCGTCTGTTGCCTCTAATAGAGGAATATCTAAAAGTGTTACAACATTATGAACCCAATCTAATTTTTTTAACTCATTTTTTAATTCAGAAAGATTTCTAATTGATTCATCTGAATTCATTTTGCTTTTTGGAGAGTAGGTGAGAACTAGAAACTCTTTTGCACCATATTTCTCATTAATTTCATTCAAATATATTAAATCAGGGTCATTTTCTAACAATAAAGTTTCTGAGCTAGCGTCTAGTCGAAAGTCTTTAGAAAAGTAAAAAGCTATAATTAAAACAAATAACAATATTGAAAAAATAAGTTTAGGTTTTTCAATAATATTTTTTTGATAAAAATTAGCTAACATTCAATATTAGCTTTTATAATTTATATTAATTATTTTGAATATCTTTAAATTTGGTAAACATTTCCTCAAATTCAAGCATTATAGTACCAGTTGGTCCATGCCTTTGTTTTAGTATAAGAAGTTCAGCTAAATGTGAAATTTCATTCATTTTTGCTTGCCATTCTGCGTGTTCAACTGTTGCAGGTCTTGGTTCTTTATTTTTTAAATAATAGGATTCTCTAAACACAAACATCACAACATCTGCATCTTGTTCTATTGATCCTGATTCTCTTAGATCTGAAAGTAGAGGTTTTTTGTCATCTCTTTGCTCTACTGCTCTTGATAATTGGGAAAGAGCTAATACAGGAACAGATAATTCTTTAGCTAAGGCTTTAAGTCCTTGTGTTATCTCAGAAATTTCCTGAACTCTTCCATCCTTGAAATTTGATCCTTTCATTAATTGGATATAATCAATCACTATCATATCAAGACCATGAATTCTTTTAATTCTTCTCGCTCTGTTGCTCAGTGCAGCAATAGAAATAGCTGGCGTTTCATCAATATACAAAGGAAGCTCTGCAATATTTTTTGAAGTTTCAATAAACTTATCAAATTGTTCTTCAGTTATTTTTCCTCTTCTAATATCATTAGACTTGATTCTTGATTGTTCAGCTAAAATTCTTGTAGACAATTGCTCTGAGGACATTTCCAATGAAAAAAAAGCAATACAAGATTTTTCTCCTTTATCTTGAATGTTTTTTGCAGCATGGAAAGCAATATTTGTTGCTAGAGCTGTCTTACCCATAGATGGTCTACCAGCAATTATTATTAAATCAGATTTATGCATACCACCTAGTCTGTCGTCTAAATCTTTCAGTCCAGATGGCACACCTACAATTCCTTCTTCATTTTTATAAGCATTAGAAGCCATTTCAATAGTTTGTTTCATTGCCTCGTCAAATTTAACGAGGGAAGAGCCGAAAGAGCCTCCTTCGGCCAAATCAAATAATGATTTTTCAAAACTTTCAATTATTTGTTTGCCGTCGTTGTTCAAATCATTAAGTTTGGCTGTATCAATTATGTTACCAGAAATTTTAATAAGTTCTCTCTTTACATATAAATCATAAATTAATTTAGAGTATTCAATACTTTGTCTAGAGGATGTTGAAAACTTTGTAATTTTGACTAGGTATTCAGGAATATTTAACTCATCTTTTTCGTTTTCAAAATAATTTTTTAAGGTAATTGGGTTTGCCAGCATTCCTCTAGAAATTAACTTATCTATAGCACCAAATATTTTTTGATGCATTGGATCATAGAAATTTTCACTCTTAATTAGTAAACTAATTTCATCAAAGGTTTCATTAGCAAGCAATATAGACCCAATAACTGATTGTTCTGCCTCAATATTATTAGGAGGTTCTTCAATTTTACTTTTAACTAAATTAAATGGTTGAGACACAAGCTAAACTTATATCCTATAAAATAATATTCAATTTCTTAATTGTATTGGGGAAAATTATGTATAATTATTTTGCTTCTTCTTGAGCAACAGCTTTAATTACAATTTGTGTTTGAACTTCTGGGTGTAAGTTAATTAATACGTCGAAATCACCCAGTGATTTGATTTCTTTAGAAGGTTGAATTAATGATGGGTTTACTTTAACTTGTTCTTTTTCTTCCAAGATTTTAGAAATTTCTGTTGGTTTTATTGATCCATAGAGCTCTTTATTTTCTGTGCTCAGTTTCTTTATTTCATATTGCTTATTTTTAATTTTTTCATTTATTACTTTCGCCTCTTTTTTTCTTTCTTCATCTTTTTTGCTAAGATCTTGTTTAATTTTTTCTACTTCTTTTATATTTTGAGTAGATGCAAAAAGAGCTTTTTTTTTTGATATAAGATAATTTCTAGCAAAGCCTCTTTTAACATCAATTATTTCTCCAATTGACCCAACTTTTCTCACATTTTCTAATAGTATAACTTTCATTTTACAATAGCGCTAGATTTCTAGCTCTTTTAATTGATAGAGATAATTCTCTTTGTTTTTTTAAACTTACCGATGTTATTCTTGAAGGCAAGATTTTACCATTTTCAGATATATATCTTTTCAATAATTTTAGGTTTTTATAATCAACTATTGGAGCTCCTTTACCAGAAAGAGGACATTTTTTTTTAAATTTATACTTTTGATTTTGGAATATACTTAATTTTGCGAAGTTGCTTTGTTTTGGCTTTTTTTTATTATTTCTTTTTTTCATGAATATCTATTTATTTGAAAATTCTTTCTCGTCATTTTTTTTGAAATAATCTGTATCTAAATCAAACTTTTTAACCTTAACTGTTAAATGTCTAAGCAAATTTTTATCAATTTTTTCATTTTTTTCTAGCTCAGAAACAATTTTTCCATCTCCTTTGATTTTGAAATGAATATAGTTTCCCTTTTTATTTTTCTTAATTATGTATGAAAGATTCATTAAACCCCAATTTTCAAGTTTTACTATATCTCCTTTATTTTTCTCAATTATTTTGGAATACTTTTCCTCGATTTGTTTAATTTGAGAAGGGCTAATGTCTTGTCTTGTTATTATTGTATGTTCGTATAAGTTCATATTAAATCTTTTAAAAAAGAGAGGATATACTATTATAATTTTTTAATTACAATACAAAAAATAAGGTTTTTACTTATATTTTCTATGTTTTCTGTTTTATTTCCTGGACAAGGTTCCCAATCAGTGGGAATGGCTAAAGATTTATACGACAATTTTCAATACATAAAAGACCTTTTCAATGAAGCTGACGATACGCTTAGCATGTCAATTAGTAAATTAATTTTTGAAGGACCAAAAGAAGTATTAAATGAAACTGAGAATACTCAACCTGCGATCTTTTTAGTTAGCTATGCGATTTTTAAAGCAATTAAAAATGAGACTTCATTTGACATTAGTAAAGCAACTTTTTTTGCAGGACACTCTTTAGGAGAATATTCAGCCTTAGCTTGTTCTAATGTAATAAATTTTAAGGATACAATAAAACTTTTAAAAATAAGAGGTAATGCAATGCAAAATGCTGTACCAAAAAATGAAGGAGGTATGGTTGCTGTATTAGGCGAAGATATAAAAAATATTGAGAAAATTATAGAAAATAATAGAGATAAATTTAATTGTTTTTTAGCTAACGATAATACAAACGGCCAAGTTGTAATTAGTGGAAAAAAGGATGATTTAAATGGTTTCATGGCTGAATTAAAAAAATTGAATATAAAAAATATCATGTTACCTGTTTCAGCCCCTTTTCATTGTATGTTGATGAGTCCCGCTACTCAAATTATGAACAGTAAGCTTAGAGAAATTAAATTCTTAGTACCAAATAATAAGATTGTTTCAAACGTCACAGCCCAACCATCTGAGAACCCAGAAAATATTAAAAATCTTTTAATTGAACAAATAGAAAAGCCGGTTAGATGGCGAGAAAGTATTATAAACATGATAAACCATGGTACTAAAAAATTTATTGAAATTGGCCCTGGAAAAGTTCTATCAGGGCTTGCAAAAAGAATTGATAGAAATATTGAATTATTTCAAGTAAATAATATTGAAGATCTTAATGACCTAGATAATTTATGATTGATTTAAAAAATTTAAATATAATTTTGACTGGTGCCACAGGAGTTATTGGCAATTCTATTCTAGACAAACTTATTTCTGCAGGATCAACAGTTTTAGCGACAGGTACAAATGAAGAAAAATTGAAATTAATTAAAGAGAAATATAAGAATTTAAATGTATTAAAGTTTGATATATCTGACCATGAAAATATTGATAAATTTGTTGAGGATTGTAGTTCAATTTTATCAAATAAAATTGATGTTTTAATAAATAACGCAGGAATTACTCATGATAATTTATCGATAAAAATGAGAGAAGAAGAGTGGAAAAGAGTTATTGATATTAATTTAACCTCAACATTTTTGATAAGTAAAAATGTAATTAGAAAAATGATAAAGTCTAAAACTGGAAAAATAATAAATATTACCTCAGTTGTTGGTCACTCGGGAAATATTGGCCAAGCAAATTATGCTGCCTCAAAGGCAGGTATTGTAGCAATGTCTAAAAGTTTAGCTTTAGAATATGGTAAAAAAAATATAACAATAAATTCTGTGTCTCCAGGCTTTATATTGTCAGAAATGACAAATAAAATAAGCGAAGATCATACAGAATTGTTAAAATCAAGGATATCGCTTAATAAATTTGGTAAACCAGAGGATGTCGCAAATACAGTTATTTTTTTATGTTCTAATCTTGCAGATTATATAACTGGCGAAACTATACATGTTAATGGAGGAATGTATTTTAGTTGACAAAGTTTATAAAATATTTATTAACAAATTAACTAAAGGAACAAAATGTCAGATGATATTTCAAGTAAAGTAAAAAAAATAGTAGCCGATCACCTAGGTATAGATGAGGCAAAGGTTAATGAAGAATCAAGTTTCATTGATGATCTTGGTGCAGATAGTTTAGATACAGTCGAATTAGTAATGGCGTTCGAAGAAGAGTTTGGATCTGAAATATCTGATAGTGATGCTGAAAAAATTTTAACTGTTGGAGATGCAGTAAAATTTATCGAGAACAAAGCTAACTAATTTTTTACATAAATGGCCGAGAGAAAAGCTGGGATAATCGTAATATTATCATCTCCTTCAGGCGCAGGCAAAACGACGCTAGTAAAAAAAATTTCTTCGAGAAATAATTTCAAAATATCTATTTCACATACTACAAGGAAACCAAGAATTAATGAGAAAGATGGGAAACATTATTTCTTTGTTAAAAATAAACAATTTAAAAAACTCATAAAACAAAAAAAATTTTTAGAATATGCAAAAGTTTTTAAAAATTATTATGGCTCCCTAAAAGAAAATGTTGTGAAGAAACTTGAAAAAAGTGAAAATGTTATTTTTGATATAGACTGGCAGGGAACTAAACAGATTAAAAATATTAAATTAAAATATAAAATCATAACTATTTTTATTCTTCCACCATCTAAAAAAGAATTATTTAACAGATTATTAAAAAGAGATAAAAAAGATCAAAGAATTGCAAGTGAGCGGATGAAACAATTTAAGACAGACATCACTCATTGGATAGATTATGATTATACAGTAATCAATGATAAAATTGAAAAATGCTATAAACAAATAATGAATTTTATAGAAAACCAAAAAATAAATAAAAAAAAATCAATATACAATAAGCAACGTATAAAAAATCACATAAAAAAATTATTAAATTAAAGCCTCATATATTTCACAAATTTTGTAATAGGTATGATTATTTAGGTTCTGAGGTCTCAGGGTGAGATCTAGATTTAATTTATTTGAAATTTCTTTGTAGTTTTTAAATAAAAATTTCAAAGGTTTTTTAATCATTTTACGTCTTTGACTAAAAAAAATATTAGTCACATGTTCTAAGTTTTTTGTATCTTTTAAATTATAATAATTTTTTTTAGGAGTAAAAACCAACAATGTACTTTTTACCTTTGGAACTGGTTTAAAACTTCCAGGCTCTATGTCTATAATCTTATTAATTTTCATTTTCCAATTCGATAATATTGATAGTCTTCCATAATTTTTAGTATTAGTTTCTGCTATTATTCTATCTGCAACTTCCTTTTGGAACATAAGTATGAATTTTTTGCAGAAACTATCTAAATTTTTAACTCTTATCCATTTAGCTAATATTTGAGTTGAAATATTATATGGGAGGTTTCCAAATATAATTAATTTATCTTTATAATATCTTTCGTATTCAAATTTCATCATATCTTCATTAAATATATTTATTTCGTCTCCAAATTTTTCTTTTAAATACAAAGCCAACCTTTGATCTTTTTCTATTACAAAAAGTTTTTTTGGCGATTGTTCTAAAATTTTTTCTGTGAGATTTCCAGTTCCAGCCCCAACTTCTAAAATAAAATCATTACAATCAATCTTTCCAAGGTCAACAATAATTTTTATTATTTTATTATCGTTGAGAAAATTTTGACCCAAGCTTTTCTTTGCAACAAAAGTCATTTAATTTTATTGATAAAATCTAAAGCATAAAAAATTGATGAGGGATCAGATTTATTCTTTCCAATCATTTCAAAGTTTGGACCATGATCAGGTGTTATTTTAATGAAAGGTAAACCAATTGTTATATTAATTGCATTAAATTTAAATAAAGTTTTTACTGGCGTAAGTACTTGATCATGATACATGCCAATTACTACGTCAAACTTTCTAATATTTTTATCTAAAAAAAAAGTATCAGCAGCTACCGGACCGGAAATATTAATTTTATTTTTAAACAAATATTTCACAGCAGGTATAATTTGTTTTTTCTCCTCACTAATCTTGTCAATACTCTCACAATGAGGATTTAAACCAAGTACAGCAATTTTTGGTTTTTTTCCTATTTTTGATTTATAAAAATCATTTATCTTAATAACGTTATTAATAATTTTTGTTTTTTTAACATATTTTGAAACCTTGTTTATTGGTATATGAGTAGATAATGGAGAGACAGCAAGGCTCTTATTGTAAATTAACATTACAGGATCTTTAGAATTTGTTTTATTTGCAACATATTCTGTAATTCCTGGAAATTTCTTTTTTAAAAAATTCTCTTTAGATATCGGTCCATTTATTAATACTATTGATTGATTTTTTTTTATTATTTTTAAACCTAATTTAAAACAATCTTCTATATATTTATTCGATTTATCTGAAATGTTTGAAAATGCTTTATTAAATTTATAATTAACATCTATTATATTAATTTTTTTTTTTAAGGCGTGATTTACATCTAAGATTTTATTCAATTTATTTTTATATTTTAGAAACTTTATTTGTTCATTTAATAAGTCAAAACTTCCAATTAAAATAACCTTACTACTTATATTTTTAAAATTTTTTGAATTAAAATATTTCAATAAAATTTCAGAAAATGTTGAGTTTGGCTCTCCTAATATAATTAAAATTATTCTAGTATTCATTTATTTCTATATTTTTTTTTAATTTTTTATATAAAATTGTAGAAAAAATACTTAATTGACTGTTCATTTCTTTATTCATTAGTTTATCCAACTCATTATCAATATTAATATTTTGTTGAATTTGTTTTTTTTTATTTACTTTTATCAGAATATACCCATTCTGAATTTCTATAGGTTCAGTAATTTGGTTTACTTCTAAGTTTCTAATTTTTTCATTAATTTTTTTTGAGATTTGAATTTCATTAATCCATCCAATCAATCCACCATTTTTTGATGAACTTGAAATACTATAAATGGTTGCAGTATTTTCAAAACCTACTTTTTCTATACTTTTATTAATTTCTACTAATTTTTTCTCAAAGGATACGCCGACATTTTTTGATAAAACTATTTCTGATAGGTTATAAGAAAATTTTTTTTTGTTATTATTAAATTTGATAATTATATTTTCTCTTAATTTTTCTTTATTGATTACTACATTATCCTTATATTTATCATATATTAATTTATTCCATAAAGTTTCTATTAATAATTTTTCTTTTACTGTAAAATAATTTAAGTCTTTATCTTTCAAAATTTTTTTAAAGTCTTCTACACTACTTATATTTCTCTTATTGATTAACTGTTTTTCTATTTTGTCTACCAACTGGTTATTGTTAGTAAAATCAAAAAATTTCTTTAATTCGATTTTTTTTATAATTTCAGCTATTAAGGAGTTCCTAGCTAAATCTTCTATCTTAGATTTTTCTAATTCTATCAGTTTTGGATTTAAATATAAAAGATATTTTTTTTCATTTTCAATATCTAAGTTAGTGATTATTTCATCATTTATTTTAACTTTTATTTCTATTGAATCTCCATATGAGAACTGAACAAATGTTAAAGTAAAAATTAAAAAAAATATTAATTTAATTTTACTCATTAATTATCAAAAATAGTATTTGCTGATCCCCTTATGTCTGCAAAAGGTATAAATCGTATTAAAAAAAATAAACTTTCATCTGGAACCAAGCTACCATCTCTAAAAAACTTTTTTTCGTATTCAAATGAAGCTGATAAACAATCTGTTTCATATTTGTAAGCAAGTTTATAGAACTGTGTAAAGTCGTCTTTTAGATCTTTTGTAGTACCAAATTTAAGTGAATGTTCTTTATTAAATTCTATTTGAGTATCATTATTTAGTATTTCTGAATTCCCAAGTTCATGATTTTCTGTAATATAATCAAACGTTGTAACCACTTTGTTAACACCAAATTTAGCAGTTATTGCGTCATAGTTTGAAAAGTCTAAGTCTCTATCATAAGAAAAATTGTAATTTAGCTCAAATTTATCATCAAATTTGTAAAATATATCTCCAACAATATCAGATCTTGTTTGATCAAGCTTTGACACGTTTGGCAAAGCCTCATTTTTCTTATCTTTAAATATATTACCAATATTTAAACCAAGAATCTTTTCATTACTAAGATTTTGTTTTTCAAATTCTAAACCTAAAGTAATAGATTTACCTTTCTCAACCATATCGCTCCTACCTATTCTGTTTGGAGAAAAAATATTACTATAATCCATTTTTGATCCTGTTGATGAAATATTTTTTCCATTAGTTGGGCTAAACCTTAGTTGAGCAACTGGTTTTAAGAAATTATTTCCTTTTGTTATTTTTTTTTTTAGTGGAAACTCTGTTTTAAGCAAAAATGTTCCAAAAATTTCATGATCATTTTTACTTTCGTATACAGTTGAGTTTTTTGAATAAGTATTAAAATTTTTTAATAAAAAACTATAATCAGTAACAAGTCCATTTAATGAGAAAAAATCATAGGATTCAAAATTAAAGTCATTATTAATCTGAGTTTCGTGAATGTTAGTATTATAAACTTTTTGAAAACCTGATGACAAGAACTTAAATTGACCATTATAATTTTCATCTAAATCAATATTTTTTTTAAAATTGAAATCTGGAAATATATATTGATACTTGTCACTGTCCTCTTTTGACAAATCTTCATAAAGTCTTACAGTACTGGTAATATTTGTATTCTTGTCAAATTCTTTATTAATTCTGAATTGAGAAGCTAACAAACTATCACTATCAATAATTGATGTGTAACTTTTTATATCATGTATTTTTAAATAATTATCATTTGTAACATTTTGGACTTTAAGTTCATAATTTGTCTTGTCATCAAACTTACCATTTAAATCTGCAAAAAAATGTGAACTTGTATTATTATTACTTCTATTTAGACTAAAATCTGTTTTTAAATCTGAGCTTTTAAAAGCTTCCCTATATTCAGTATGAATAATAACATCATTATCCATATAAATTCTTGGCTTAAATGTTAGATCTTTGGAGTTTGATAAGTTAAAAAAATATGGAATAGTTATTGATGATCCCAAATTATTTGACCCTTTATAAAAAGGATTCAGAAATCCAGATTTTCTTTTAACCGAGGGATCAGGATGATTAAAATATGGCATATAAAAAATTTTTTTATCAAAAACTTTAAGCCAAGATTTTTCATACTCAAATAACTTTTTAACCTTATTGTGTGTAAATAATTTACTTTGCAACTCCCAACCTCTACAATTTTTATTTTCATTATTACATGTGCTAAAAGCTGTTTTATAAATCTTTGTGCTTTCATTACCAGAAGTTACACTTTTCCCTTTTAATATTGGGTCATTTTCACTATTACCAAAAAAGGAGTCCTCAAATTCTACTAATACTTCTTTACCAATAATTTCGTTACTTTTTAAGTTAATTTTTGACTCTTTAAAAAAATATTTATTGAGATTTTTATCTGTTACGATTACCTCATTAGAAAAAATAATTTCAGGAACAAGTTCAAAAATTAATCCTCTTTTAAATATAAAACTGTTTAAATTTTTATCACTAACGTTTGTATATTCATTGCTTAATATTTTATTTAAATTTCTGTCATACAAGACATCGTTTGAATTAATCTCATAATCAGCTTCACTTTTAATAAAAGTATCGCTTTTTGAGAAAATTGTATTATTTATTTCATTATAAATTATTTTATCACTTTCAATATATATATTATTTTCATCATCAAAGTATTTAACATCATCTAAAACTAGTAGTTCAGAATCTATTTTATTATAAATAAATTTATCACCTTCTATGACTAAATTACTTGATGGTATTTTTGCTTGCCCTTTTGTTGCAAATATCATATTTCCATTTTCTTCGATTTTTATATTCTTTGAGTCGAAGAAAATAGTTTCTGCTTTTAAATTTGAACCCAAACATATCAGAACAAATGTTATAAAATTAATAAAAAGTTTATTTTTCATTGAGTCTAGTTAGTCCTAAAGAGCATATTAAAAAAATTAGTATTTGAGGTAACCATACCGAAGCCTCTACTGGCAGTGTTTCATTTTTTCCAAATAAAATTGAAAAAAAATTTATATAGTAAAAAATAACTGAAACTAACACTCCTATTACGATTAAAAAGAATTTTGATTTAACGAAATTTAGTTTAAACATTAATAAAGCACCTATTATTGTAGTGAGTGTAAGATAAAATGGTATACTATATATTTTATTAATTTGAAGTCTAACTTCCGTTGCAGAATATCCAATAGCCTCATAGTTTCTTTTTAGTTTATTTAGTTGCAAAATATTTAATGAATCTAAATTTGAGAATAAATTAGATATTATTTTTCCATTAAAATTGGATGTATAATTATAATTTTCTAATGTTATACTTTTTTTTTCTTTTGAGTAAATCTTTACATTAGTAAGTATCCAATTTTTTCTGATTATATTTGCTTTTTCTGAGATAATAGTATTTGTTAATTTATAATTCTTATCTAACTCAATTATTTCAACATTTTCTAAATTATTTAATTTATAAGTTTTAGCGTTTATGATAAAAATTTTGGTACCACTGTCATTTTTTTCCTTAATCCACAAACCATCCTCATTTACAACTGCTAAATGACCTCCATCATTTGAGTATTTATATTTCATACTCAAGTATAAACTTTTTAAATTTGCAGAAAATGAATAGTAAACAACAATCAGTAATATTCCAACGATCAAAGAAACTATCGAAATTATAAAAGTAATTTTGAAATTATTTACACCATTACTTCGAAGTAATTCAATTTCCTCATTTTCATAAAGATTAATAAAAAAGAACATCACACCTAATAAAAATATAAAAGGGAGAATTTCAAAGATAATCGAGGGTATGTTCAATATAGTTAAAATTATTGGATAATAAAGCTCATTTTCTTTATCCTCAAAATATTTAATTTCTTCGAAAATGTTAAGAAAAAAACTTAAGAAAACAAATACTATAAGAATTATTAAAATATTTTTTAAGAAAAGTTTCGACAAATATTTTTCATAACGTTTTAACATCATAGATAATTTAATTTAAATTTAGTAAAAATAAGCAGTAAAATATAATATAAGATTACTAATATTATTGGTAAAAATAATATTAAATACAAAATATTAATAGAATTTAAAAAAAATTTTAAACTAAGCTGTGATATAATTATTACAGAAATTCCTATTAAAAAGAGATTTAGCTTTTGAAACTTCATAAAATATTTTGATCTTGGCTCAATAACTAAACTTGCAGCTATAAGAGAAATTATAAGAGTATAAAATGGTAGCACAGATCTTTTATATAATTCCTCGCTCAAGGACTTAACAGTTCTGCCATTACATGTCTCACTCTCTGGTTTATTTATTATTTCATCTTTATTAAATTTTTTATTTTGAAAAATTTCTTTAAGACATAAAAATATTTGTACTGAATCTAATTCTTGAACTTTAGTGTGCGTAGTTGTTTTTGTTGAAAATTCTGACAAATCATAGTCAGTTTCAGAAAAGTTTAAAGTGAAAGTGTTGTCTTTATTAATATTTGTTATTCCGCCATTAAATAATCTTAAAATATATTTATTGTCTTTTTTTATAATTCTACCATTTTCTGCAACAATGATTTTTGATTTACTAGTGTCTATATTTTCATTGATATAAACCTTATTAAGTTTTCCATCCTTTTTGTATTCTTCTACAAATATCGTAAGATTTTTCATAACATTTATAAATTTTTTTTCTGAGATTAATTTAGGTAAAAAATCTATATTAGACTCTTTTATATAAAGTCTCGCTAAGTTTTGGGATTTCGGAACAATAAATAAATTTAAAGCTAACTGTATAATTAAGAATAATAATGAAAACATTAATATAAAATTTATAAACTTGATTTTTTGAATTCCATTATTCCAGAAAACAAGCAATTCATTGGAGTTATTGTATTTATTAATCACATAAAAAATTGAAATGAAAAATACAAAAACTATAATTTTACTAAATATCTTTGGTAAATTTAGCGAAACATAGTAAAAATAAATTTTTAAACTATGTCCATCATCAGAAACTAGGTCTAAAAGATTGACAGCCTGAATAATCCATACGATAAAAGTAATACTAAAAGACGCTATTAAAAAGAAATTAAGAATATCGAGAGAAAATTTACGAAATATTAATTTATTCATTGAAATTTATGTTTTTATAAATATACAACATTATCTGATAAATATTTCAAAAAAATAATGCTAAATTTAAATTTTGTAAACAAAGTCCCAAAAATTGCAAAGGATAATGAGATTATCCTGCTAACTCAAAAAGTTAAAAAAAATAAAGAGATTAAAGATTTAACAAAATCAGTCTTTTCTAATAAACTTTTCATGGAACAAAATTTCCTTACAAAAGATTATAATAGCAAAAGTTACATATTAGTAAATTGTACGAAGTCAAAAGTTTCATTAGATTTTGAAAAACTTGGTTCGAAATTATTTGTTTTTTTAAAGGATAATAAAAAAGAGAATTCATTTATAAATGTAGAAAATAATTCTTTTACTAATGTACAATTAGAAAAGTTTCTTCATGGAGCACAACTTAAGTCGTATAATTTTAATCTTTATAAAACAGATAAGAAAAAAAATGTTAATATAAACTTAAGCGTTGTTGGCAGTAATATTAAACAAAAAAATTTACTAAGAAATAAATTAAATGCACTTTTGAAAGGAGTTTTTCTTACAAGAGATTTAGTTTCTGAACCTGGAAATATTTTGCACCCAGATGAATACGCAAAGAGAATTGTTAAATTAAGAAAGTTTGGATTAAAAGTAACAGTTTATGACCAAAAGAGATTAAAAAAATTAGGTTTTAATGCATTGCTCGGTGTTGGACAAGGAAGTATCAGAGGTTCTTATATGGTTACTATTGAGTGGAATGGAAATAAAAATAAATCAAAACCTTTAGCCTTCGTTGGTAAAGGTGTTTGTTTTGATACTGGTGGAATTTCACTCAAACCTGCAAAATTTATGGAAGACATGACATATGATATGGCTGGTTCAGCAACAGTAGTTGGTCTTATGAAAACTTTAGCTTTAAGAAAATCTAAAATTAATGCAGTTGGAGTTGTTGGATTAGTTGAAAATATGCCTGGAGCAAATGCCCAAAGACCTGGAGATATTGTAAAATCTTACAGCGGACAAACAATCGAAGTTTTAAATACAGATGCTGAGGGAAGACTAGTTTTAGCAGATGCACTTACATATACTGAGGAGAAATTTAAGCCAAGTCTAATTATTGACTTAGCAACATTAACTGGAGCAATAATTGTTGCACTTGGATCTGAATATGCTGGACTCTGGTCAAATAATAAAAAATTATCTAAACAACTTTTCGATGCTGGAGAGCATGTAGAAGAAAAAGTATGGGCAATGCCACTTCATGAGAATTATAACAAATTAATGAATTCAAATAATGCCGATATGCAAAATATTAATTATGTTGGAGGAGCGGGATCAACAACTGCAGCTCAATTTTTACAAAGATTTATAATTAATAAAACACCTTGGGCGCATTTAGATATTGCTGGAATGGCTTTTTCTAAATATGCTGGAGCATTGAATTCAGGTGGCGCAACTGGATATGGTGTTAGATTATTAAACAAATTTATAGAGGAGAATTATGAGTAATATTGAACAAACATTATCAATAATTAAGCCAGATGCTGTTGAAAGAAATTTGCAAGATCAGATTAAAAATGAATTTAGAAGTAATGGATTTGAAATTTTAAAGGAAAAAAAAATTCATATTTCTAAAGAAGAAGCTGAAAAGTTTTATAAAGTTCATGAGTCTAAACCATTTTATAATGATTTATGTGCTTACTTATCTTCTGGACCAATTGTTGTAATAACTCTTCAAAAAGATAACGCAGTTTTAGAAAATAGAAAATTAATGGGAGCGACTAACCCTAAAGATGCAGAAGAAGGAACACTTCGAAAAAAATATGGTATCTCAATTGATAAAAACTCTGTTCATGGATCAGATAGTGTTGAAAACGCAAAGATAGAGTTAGATTTTTTTTTTAAAGATTAGTTAAAAACTTATCAATAGCTTTTGGATATATCTCATGTTCAATTTTAAGCACTTTTTTTTCCAAACTTCTTACATCATCTGATTTTAGGATTTTAACCTTCTTTTGTAAAATAATTTTACCCGAATCTAATTTTTCTGTTACTTTGTGAATTGATGCTCCTGCAAATCGATCCTTATTTTTAATTGCTCTCTCATGCGTATTTAATCCTTTATACTTTGGCAAAAGTGATGGGTGAATATTTAATATTGGCTTAGAAAATTTTTTTATAAAATTACCTGACAAGATTTTCATAAACCCAGCTAAACAAATTAAATCTATATTATATTTATCTAGTAATTTAAGTGACTTATTTTCAAAATTTGATTTATTTTTAATTCCATAAATCTCTATTTCAGATTTAGATGCATATTTTAGTCCCTCAGCATCTGGATTGTTTGAAATAACTAATATAATTTTAATTAAAGAATTTTTTTTTTTTGAGTGTTTTATTAAAGATTTTAAGTTACTACCTCTACCACTAATAAAAACAGCAGTATTTTTTTTACCAGGATATTTTTCCACTTAATTTAACTTTTTTTGAATTTTTAACTATTTTTCCAATTATATAGGGTTTAAATTTTTTTCCAAAATATTTACTTACTGAGTTTAAGTTTCTAGAATTTGTCATTAGACAAAAACCTACACCACAATTAAAGGTCTTTAACATTTCTTTTTCACTTACACCCATTTCATGTAACCATGTAAAAATATTTAATGTTTTAACTCTATTTAGATCTATTTCAGCACATAAATTTTTTGGTATTATTCTTTTAATATTATCCACTAAGCCTCCACCAGTTATATTTGCACATCCATTTATTAAATTTTTCTCATTAATAAGAGATAATTCTTTTACATAAATTTTAGTTGGTCTAATCAATTCGTTTTTGAGGAATTTACTTTTTTTTAAATTTATTTTTTTTTTTTTTAAAAGATATCTTACTAAGGAATAACCGTTAGAGTGAAGTCCATTAGAAGGTACAGCTAAAATAAGATCATTATTTTTAATTTTTTTATTAAGTATTTTTTTCTTTTCAACAAGACCAACAGCAAAACCCGCTATATCAAATTTTCCTTTAGTATACGTTCCTGGCATTTCAGCAGTTTCACCACCAACTAATTTGCAACCTGCAATATCACATCCCTTAACAATGCCTTTAACTAAATGTTTTAATTTACTCAAATTAATTTTGCTAATCGAAATGTAGTCTAAGAACAAATAAGGCTTCGCTCCTTGAACGATCAAATCATTTACACACATCGCGACAAGATCTATTCCAATTGTATCAAATTTATTTAGATCATTTGCAATCTCAATTTTTGTTCCAACTCCATCAGTGCTAGTAACAATGTGAGGTTCTTTTAGTTGTCTGGGTATTGGCGAGATTGCTCCAAAACCTCCTATATTCTTAAAATCACCACTTTTTCTTGATTTTCTTGATAGCGAACTTATGAACTTAACAAAACTATCTGCTTTTGAAATATTAACTCCACTCTTACTGTATGTTAATTTATTTGATGCCATATAACAAAGTTATGTATTTTTTTAAAAAAAATATATCAAATTCCTTATATATATTTTTTATAATTTTAACCTTTAATTTTATAGAGTTTTCCACAAAGGAGGTAATTGCAAAAACTTTTGTAGTTTCAAAAATTGAAGTTGAGGAAAAATATAATCTTAATTTTAATAAACTTAAAGTTATCGATAGAGGTTTTAAAAAAGCATTTGAAGATATCTCTCAAATGATACTTGAGAGAAAAGATCTTGATAAAATTAAAAACACACAAATAAAAGATATTAAAAAATTGATAGAAAACTTTTCAATTTTGGATGAAAAATTTGTTAATCAAAAATATAAAAGTATTATGGAAGTAGAGTTTAATAGAAAAAAGTTAATTAAATTTTTAGACTCTAGAAATATAACTATTTCATTACCGAAAAAAATAGATGTTTTTTTAATACCAATTCTAGTTAATTTAGAAACAAATAATTTAAACTACTTAAGTGAAAACATTTTTGCAAAGAATTGGCAAAGTATCGAAAAAAATTATTTTCAAATTACTTATGTTATGCCAAACGAGGATGTAGAAGATTATTTAATTATAAAAAAAAACTTACAAGATATAGAAAATTATAATTTCAAAAAAATACTGAAAAAATATAATTCTGAAAATTTTATAATAATGATAATTTTTAAAAGAAAAAATAATATTAAATTTTATTCAAAAATTAATTTTGATGATAAGTTTGAAATAATAAGTAAAAATTTTAAAGATAAAAATATAGATAATCAAATAGACTTAAATTCAATGATACTTGATATAAAAAACGATTATGAAGACAATTGGAAATCTATTAATAAAATGAGTCCATCCACATCTGTTCCAATCCGATTATCAGTAGGGTCAAATAATACAGAAAAATCATTAAAATTAGAAAATGCTTTGATTAATTTAGATTTTGTTAATAGCTATAATATTGAAAAGTTTGATAGTAAAATGATTATTTATAAAGTTTATTACAGCAGTAGTCCAAAAAGATTTTTAAAAGATATTTTATCTTATGGAATTAATATTGATACTTCTTCAACTAACTGGAAAATAAAATGAGTGAATTAAATCAATTACTTTTAGATTTTGATTATAAAATTAATTTTAATGAACATGATTTTTATTTATCGAAAAGTAATTCTAATGCATTTAACTTGATTAATAGATGGCCTGACTGGGACAAAAAAATATTAAATATATCAGGTGAAAAATTCTCTGGAAAAAGTCACCTAGCAAATATCTTTAAATTAAAATCTAAAGCTTTTTTAGTTAAGGGAAATAAAATTGATGATTCAATTTTTAAAAGTATTAAATTACACGAAAGTATAATTGTTGATGATTTTGAAGAATGTAATCAGGAAGAAATACTTTATTCAATTTTTAATTTAATAGATCAGGATAGTAAGTATTTATTGATAAATTCATTAAAACCAATAAATGAAATAAAATTCAGACTTCCTGATTTAACCTCAAGATCAAAAAATTGTCTTTACGCAGTAATTGAAAATCCAGATGATGAATTACTTTTTGCTATAATTTTAAAGAATTTTTCTGATCGTCAGATCAAAATTGAAAAAAAAATAATAAATTTTATAATTAGTAGAATTGATAGATCTTATAGAAAAATTGATGAATTTATATATAAGATTGACGAGTTAAGCTTAAAAAAAAAAAAACCAATTAATTTAAAAACTATAAAAGAGATTTTGTAAATTGAATAAATATAGAACTCATAATTGTGGAGAGTTAACCAAGTTACATAAAGAAAAGGAAATTTCTCTATCTGGCTGGATTAACAAAAAAAGAGACCATGGCAATCTTTTATTTGTAGACTTAAGAGATAATTTTGGAATTACTCAATGCGTTATAGACAAAAGTAATGAAATTTTTAAGAAAATTGAAAAACTTTCTTTGGAAACAGTAATTCAAATTAAGGGAGTGGTTATTGAGAGATCAAATGAAACAATAAATAAAAACATTTCTACTGGCGAAATTGAAGTCAAAATTAATAATATTGATATTCTTGGGGAAACTAAAGAATTACCAATGCCAGTTTTTTCAGATCAAGAATATGCTGAGGAAATAAGACTTAAGTATAGATTTTTAGATTTAAGACGAAAAAAAATACATCAAAATATTATCTTAAGATCAAAAGTAATCTCATTTATTAGAAATGAGATGCAAAAACTTGGTTTTTTAGAATTTCAAACTCCTATTTTAACTTCATCTAGCCCAGAAGGAGCAAGAGATTTTCTTGTACCAAGTAGATTAAATCCTGGAAAATTTTATGCCTTACCACAAGCTCCTCAACAATTTAAGCAACTAATAATGGTTTCTGGTTTCGACAAATATTTTCAAATAGCACCTTGTTTCAGAGACGAGGATGCCAGATCAGATAGAAGTCCTGGAGAATTTTATCAATTAGATGTTGAAATGTCTTTCGTTGAACAAGAGGATGTCTTTGCGGTAATTGAAACCTTATTTCTAAAATTATTTAAAACATTTAGTAATAAAAAAATTCTTCATGAAAAGTTCCCAAGGATTACTTATGAAGATGCAATGCTTAAATATGGATCAGATAAACCAGATTTAAGAAATCCTTTAGAAATTTCAGATTTAACAATTGTTTTTGAAAGAGAAGATGTGAAATTTGATATTTTTAAAAAACTAGTGAAAAGTGGCTCACTAGTTAGGGCGATAGTTAGTAAAAATACAAAGAATAAACCAAGAAGTTTCTTTGATGGTATTGATAGATGGGCAAAAGAGCAAGGTTCCTCTGGTCTAGCATATTTTACATTAGAAAAAGATGATAAAATTAACGCTAAAGGACCAATTGGAAAATTCTTTTCAGAGAATGCATTATTAGAAATCATGAAACTAACAAATGCTAATATAGGTGATACGGTATTTCTTTCTTGTGGAAAAAAAAATGATGTAGAAAAAATATTAAGTGTTGCAAGAAACAAAATAGCTGAAGATTTAGATTTAATTGATAATGAAATATTCTCATTTTGTTGGATTATTGACTATCCAATGTATGAGATTGATGAAACTAATAAAAAAATAAAATTTAGTCATAATCCATTCTCAATGCCTCAAGGTGAAATAAATAAATTAGATTTATCTAATCCTTTAAATATTAAAGCCTATCAATATGATATTGTTTGTAATGGAATAGAGTTATCATCAGGTGCTATAAGAAACCATGTTCCTGAATTAATGTATAAATTATTTGAAATTGCCGGTTATTCGAAAAATGATGTTAATAGTAAATTTAGTGGAATGATAAATGCTTTGAGCTATGGAGCTCCACCTCATGGAGGTATAGCTCCAGGTATTGATAGGATCGTTATGCTTTTAGCGAATGAAAAAAATATTAGAGAGATTACTATGTTTCCAATGAATCAAAATGCTCAAGATTTAATGATGAATGCACCATCTGAAATTTCTGGGGATCAATTAAAAGAGCTGAATTTATCATTAAAAAAGAAAAATTAATTATTTTTTTCCTTTAAGATTAATTTTTATATCTGACAGATCTACTAATTTCTTTTTATAATTACTTCTTACAAATCCTTTGCTTGTGATATCTTTTACTAATTTTAAGAATTGAGTTTTATCTTCACTATTTTCATCCGCACCAGTTTCATCTAAAGTATCAGCTCCTCCAATAGAAGGTGTATGAGCTAGATCTTCTCTATTTAAATATGATATTGCTAATTCTCTAAATATATAATCTAATATTGACGTTGCACTTAAAATTCTGTCATTTCCAAATACCTTTCCTGAGGGTTCAAATTTAGTATCTACAAAGGCATTAACAAATTCATCTAAAGGAACTCCATACTGTAATCCAAGTGAAACAGCTATCGCAAAGTTATTCATTGTAGCTTTTACTAGCTCACCTTCTTTACTTGTATCTATAAATATTTCTCCTATTTTACCATCTTCGTATTCACCTGTGTGAAGATATACTTTGTGATCACCAATCGATGCTTTTTGGATATATCCTTTTCTTCTGTCTGGCATACTAAATCTTTTTCCATTCTTATCTTTAATGTTTTGAGTAAACATTTCTTGGTTAATTTTAAGGCTATTTTTTTGCTGAGTTAGAGGAAGCTCTTTTTCAACAACATTTATCTTATTTTTTTCAATTTTTTCTAAATTTTTAGTTTTTCTATTATCTAGTTTTACGTCTAGTATCTCAAATTTACCGTCATCTCTTTTCTCTATATTTTGGATATTTTTTTCGTCGATATCATCTAGGTAATGACTTACTTTAAAACTACAGGTGTAATACGTTTCTACTAAATATTTTGCCATTAAATTTCCTTATTTATTTTTAAAATTGAATCTTAAGTTTATAAAGTATATAGAAATTTAAAATTTTAGTCTAATTTATTTTTTACAATTATAAATTGAAATAAAATTAAACATTTATGTTGACAGTATTTAAACAAATTTTTACTTGGTGGAATCAACAGACATTTGGAACTAGATTACAAATATTTTTTTCAGGAAAATTAGTTGGAGAAGATAAGAATGGAAATAAATATTTTGAAAGTAAATCAGGAAGAAGATGGGTAATTTATAATGGTGAAGTTGAGGCATCAAAAATACCTAATGAGTGGTATTCATGGATGCATTATATGAATAATCAAATAGAGAACAATCACGACTTAAAAAAATATCACTGGCAAAAAGAACATTTATCGAATCAAACTGGCTCCGCTAACTCTTATCACCCAAAAAAATTTAATCGTGAAATTAAAAAAAAATATAAAAGTTGGAAAAGTTAATTTTTTTTTTGTAGTAGTTTTTTTTTTAATTAAATTAAATTATTCTCTTGCTGATACTATGCCAAAAAGTGAGAAAATAGCAGAATTAAGTGTTCTTGATAAAGTAAGTTCAAAAAACACAAATATTAAAATACAAGTTGGAGAAGAATTTTCTTTTCAAAATCTAACTATAAAAGTTTTAAAATGTTACAATTCAACATTTGATGATGATCCTGAAGTTACCGCATTTATTCAAGTTAAAGATGTCTCAATGAATAAAAATGATAAAGTATTTGTTTTTAATGATTGGACTTTTGCTTCAAGTCCATCGATAAGACCCTTTGACCACCCGGTATATGATGTTTGGTTAAAAAAATGTTATAGTTAAATAACTTTTTCATTATCTAGCCAACTAACATTGAAATTAGAACTTAAAAATTTTTTGTTATTTAGCAATACTTTATGGAGTTCAATTGTAGTTGTTATTCCTTCAATTACAAACTCATCTAATGATCTTAACATTCTTTGAATAGCCTCTTCTCTATTTCTTCCGTGAGTAATGACTTTGCAGACCATACTATCGTAGTAAGGTGTAATTTTATATCCTTGGTAAATTGATCCATCAACTCTTGTTCTAAAGCCAGATGGTTGATGACACATGCCTATTTTACCTGGGGAAGGTTGAAAATTATTACTAGGATCCTCAGCATTAATTCTACATTCGATAGCATGACCTCTAGGGTTTACATCACTCTGTTTCAGCGCAGTATTTCCTGAAAAAGCTATCCATATTTGCTCTTTTATTATGTCAATTCCTGTTACCATCTCTGTTACTGGATGTTCAACTTGTACCCTAGTATTCATCTCTAAAAAGAAGAATTTTCCATCCTCGTATATGAATTCAACTGTTCCAGCACCCTCATACCCAATTTTGCTAACCATACTAACTGTTTTATCAAACAGATCTTTTCTAATTGCATCATTTAAAACAGGACTTGGAGTTTCTTCTATAAGTTTTTGATGTCTTCTTTGAACAGAACAATCTCTCTCATGTAAATGCACTGTTCTATTTTTACCCGAAAGCACCTGAACTTCTATATGTCTTGGATTTTGAAAAAATTTTTCAATATAAACTTCATCATTATTAAAAAATTTTTTTGCTTCTTGTTTTGCTGTTAAAAAAAGATTCTCAAATTCCTCTAACTTATTGACAATTTTCATTCCTTTTCCACCACCACCACCTGACGCCTTGATTAAAACAGGAAAGCCTACATTCTCACATATTTTTTTTGCTTCTTCCAAATCTTTAATTCCACCATCTGATCCTTCTATAACAGGAAGCCCATATTCTTTTGCAACTTTTTTTGCTTGAATCTTATCTCCCATCATTTTAATTAAATTAGAGGAAGGACCTATAAATTTTATATTGTTTTCTTCTAATATTTTAGCAAATTCATAGTTCTCTGACAAAAAACCATATCCAGGATGCACAGCTTCAGCTCCCGTGAGTTCAATGGCTGACATAATTGCAGGAATATTTAAATAACTTAACGATGGTTGATGAGGACCTACACAAACACTTTCATCAGCTAATCTTACATGCATTCCATCTCTGTCCACATCTGAATGAATAGCTACAGTTGCAATACCCCATTCTTTACAAGCCCTTATAACACGCACAGCTATCTCACCTCTATTAGCTATAAGTATTTTTTTAAACATTAATTTAGTTTAATGTTGCAATTGTCTGACCAAACTCAACAGGCTGACCATCCTCAACACTAATTTCTTTAACTGTCCCATCTATCGGGCTTGGTACATGATTCATAGTTTTCATTGCTTCAACTATCATCACTGTGTCACCTTTTTTTATTTTTTGACCTATCTCAATAAATTTTTTACCACCTGGCTCTGGAGCGAGATAAGCTGTGCCAATTATAGGTGAAGTAATTTTTTTAGAGTTATCAATTGAAACTTCTTCTTTAATAACCTCCTTTTTGTTGTCGGTTACTACAGTTTCAATATTTTTTGATGTTCTAGATTTTGAGACTTTAACCTTTATGTCTTTTTCAGTGTATTCTATTTCTGTAAGATTAAATTCCTCCAAATAATCATTTAACTCTTTAATAATATTTTTATTAATTTTCATTTTTTAATATTTCATGCATAGAGTTTATGGCTAAAATATAGCCGTTAATTCCTAAACCACAAATTATACCAGTAACAACTGCGCTTATAAGTGACTTATGTCTAAAATCCTCTCTTTTATAAATATTTGATATGTGAAGTTCTATAATAGGTTTTTTAAAAATACTTAATGCATCTCTAATAGCTACCGATGTATGACTGTATCCAGCAGCATTTATTATGATTCCATTATACGTTTTGCGCGCAGCTTGAATAATATTTACAATATCTCCTTCAACGTTTGATTGTTTGATTTCTATATCAATATTCAAATCTTTTGCTCTTTTTAGACAAATTTCTTCAAGATATTTATAGTCTTTGCTACCATATTGAGTTTGTTCTCTTTCACCTAATAGATTAAGATTTGGGCCATTAATAATTAATAATTTACTCATTAAGACCTTATATTATATGGATAAAAATAATAAAATAAAAATAATAGTCAATGGTAAGCTTTTGACTGTAAACTTCAAATTTTCATTAAAAAATCTAATCGAACAGCTAAAAACTCCCATTAACAAAGTAGCAATAGAATTAAATAAAGAAATAGTTGATAAAAAAAAATTAAATAAAATTTTTTTAAAAAATAAAGATAAAATAGAAATTGTTCATTTTATAGGTGGAGGTTAATGAAATTAGATATTTTGAAAATTGCAAATAAGAAATTTAAATCCAGACTTATCGTTGGAACAGGAAAGTATAAGAACATGCAAGAGTGTGCAAAAGCGATTAAAATTTCAGGAGCTGAAATTGTAACAGTTGCGGTTAGAAGGGTAAATATTTCAGATAGATCTAAACCGTTGTTGATGGATTATATTAATCCCAAAAAAATAATGTATTTACCGAATACAGCTGGGTGTTTTACATCAAATGATGCTTTAAGAACATTAAGACTTGCCAGAGAAATTGGAGGATGGAGAATAGTAAAACTAGAAGTTTTAGGAGACAAAAAAAATTTATTTCCAGATATGATTGAAACTCTAAAATCTACAGAAGTTTTAACAAAAGAAGGCTTTAAGGTTATGGTTTATTGCAATGATGACCCACTAATGTGTAAGAGATTAGAAAATTCTGGAGCTTCCGCTATTATGCCACTAGCAGCACCAATTGGATCTGGTCTTGGTATCCAAAATAAAATAAATATAAAAATTTTAAGACATCAAACAAAAGTCCCTTTGATAATTGATGCTGGGATAGGCCAGGCTTCAGATGCAGTCGAAGCTATGGAGATGGGCTGTGATGCCGTTTTAATAAACACTGCAATAGCGAAAGCAAAAAAACCATTTGAAATGGCAGAGGCAATGAAATATGCGGTTATATCAGGAAGAAAGTCTTTTCTTTCTGGAAGGATTGTACCCAATCTTGAAGGATCACCTTCTACAACTAAAAAAGGTCTAATTTAGTTTTTTTTTTTAAAATTTTTTCTTTTTTTAAATTTCTTTCTTTTAAAGTTTGATTTTTTTTCTTTTATTAAATCTAAACTTTTATCTAATTTTTCCTCGGAAATTTTCTGTAAATTTTCAACTTTCTCAACTTTATCTAATGATTTGCCTGATTTTGATTTAAATTCAATATTGTAGTCTTGCAAACCTAGGTCCTGGCTAGAACTAAGATTAATTTTAACCTTATTTTTTTTTTTAAAATAATCTAAATCCTCAGAAAAATATGTTTCAATAAAACTAAGTATCTTTTCATTAATATGGACGTCTACAATTTTAGCACTTGTTTCAAATATTTTTATTTCAATAAGTTTAATTACTTTTAATGCTAAGGTTTCGTTTGTTAATTTAATAGACCACTTAATATTACTCTCTCTTAATCTTTGTCTAGACATTTCAAGTAAACCAAAATTACTTATTCTCCCAATTTGTATTCTGGCTCTATCATTTCTACATCTTTCCTTTAGTTTTCTTTCTACTTGTTTTCTATTATTGAAGCTAAGCATGTCAATAAAATCAATTATGATTAAACCTGACAAATCTCTAATTTTTATTTGTCTAGCTATCTCTTCGGCTGCTTCAAGGTTAGTATCTAATGCTGTACTTTCGACATTTTTCTGTTTGATTGATTTACCTGAATTGATATCTATAGATACTAATGCTTCTGTTGGATTTATAACAAGATAACCACCAGAGCTGAGTTTTACCTCTGTTTTAAAAATTTCAAAAAGTTTTTTTTCAATATTCTCTTTAAAAAATAACGGAATTTTCTCTCTAAATTTTTTTACTTTTTTTAATTGTTTAGGCATCATTAGTTTCATATAATTTTTTGCTTTTTGATAACCCTCATTACCCTCAACAATTATGTTCAGTGTTTCGTCATCGTACATATCTCGTATACTTCTTTTAATTATATCACTTTCTTGATGAATTAATGAAGGAGCGATAGAATTTAATGCATTATCTTTTATAGAATTCCAAATTGTAATTAAATTTTTAAGATCACCATCTATTTCATTTTTAGTTTTATTTGATCCAGCAGTTCTGACTATGATGCCCATCTCTTTCGGAATCTCAATCTCATTCAATATTTTTCTAATTTTCTTTCTATCACCAGGGTTAAAAATTTTTCTAGATATTCCGCCACCTTTTGCGGTATTAGGCATTAACACAATATATTTTCCTGCAATACTTATAAATGTACTTAGAGCTGCGCCTTTAAAACCTCTTTCATCTTTTAATACTTGTACCAATATAACTTGATTAGGTTTTATTACTTCTTGAATTTTATATCTCTTAGAGGGAAATTTTCTTTCACTATTTATTTTTTCTTTATTTTCATCTTCTAGTTTTTCAACTGGATCATTTAATTTTATCTCTTCGTTACCTTCTAAAATCTGATTTTCGTTATTTTCACTTTCTTTAGAAAGTTCTTCTCTTACTTTTTCTTCTTCCTCTTTTATTTTTTCTAAATCGCTTTGAGGTAATTGATAGTAATCAGATTGAATATCATTAAATGATAAAAAACCATGTCTCTCCCTTCCAAAATCAACAAATGCTGCTTGAAGTGAAGGTTCTATTCTGCTTACTTTTCCTAAATAAATATTATTCTTTATTAAAGTATTGTTTATACTTTCATATTCGTAATCTTCAATATGATTATCTTTTTTAAGAACAACTCTTGTTTCATTTGGATGCGATGCATCAATGTATAAATTTTTTGACATAAATTTTGATTGTTTTTCATTAATTTGTTTTTTAAATTCGGTGCCATAACTTTAACAAATTCAATCAATAATTTAAACTAAAATGAGTATTTTTATAAAAAGACTGATAATTGTTTTTACTTTATTTTCATTTTTAAGCTTTATAGCAATCTTTTCAGTGCTTTGGACTTATTCAAATAAATTACCAGATTATAAATTTTTAAAAAATTTTAAACCGCCAGTATCCAGTAAAGTATATTCAGGAAAGGGTGTATTAATTAGTGATTTTTCCACAGAGAAAAGAATATTTGTTCCATTTAATGCCATACCGAAAAAAATAATTTATTCATTTTTATCTTCTGAGGATAAGAATTTCTTTAAGCACCCAGGCGTTGATGCCAAAGGTGTTCTAAGGGCAATAAAAAATAATATTTTTAATATAATAAAATCAAATAGACTAGAAGGAGCTTCTACGATTACCCAACAAGTAGCAAAAAACTTTCTCTTATCGAATGAAGTAAGTTTAGATAGGAAGATAAAAGAAGCTATTCTAGCTTTTAGAATTGAAAGAGCTTTAACAAAAGAAAGAATTTTAGAACTTTATCTAAATCAAATATATTTAGGTGAAGGATCTTATGGTATTGCATCTGCTAGTCTTAGATATTTTGATAAACCAATTGGAGAATTAAATTATTCAGAAGCTGCTTTATTGGCTGCATTACCAAAAGCTCCTAGTAAATATAACCCATACAAAAATAAAGAATTAGCAACTTATAGAAGAAACTTAGTAATCAAAAATCTTTATGATAATAATTATATTTCAAAAAAAAAATATGACGAATTAATTAATTCAGAAATTAATTTAAAAAAGAGAAAAAGAATTTTTATAGAGGATACAAGATATTTTGTAGAGGATATAAGAAAAAAAGTAATTCAAGACTTTGGATATGATAAAATTCATAAACAAGGATTTAATATAAAAAGTCCAATTAATTTAGAACTTCAAAATTTAGCTTCAGAGTCATTACGAAAAGGATTATTAGAGTATGATAAGAGAAAAGGGTGGCGTGGACCTTTAGACAATAGAAAGAATGAAGATTGGAGTAAAAATTTAGATAAATTTAATTTAGAGAAAACTATTGATTGGGATATCGCAATTGTAAAAAGAATAGACAAATTTGAGACTGTAATTCAAACTTCAAACAAAGAAAATGGCGTTATAAGTTACGAGGATATCAATTGGACAAGAAAAAATTTTGACCAAATTTTTAAAACAAATGACCTAATCTATGTAAAAAAAATTTCTGATGGAATTTTCAGTTTGAGGCAATTACCAAATGTCAATGGTGGAATAGTTGTTATGGATCCTTACAGTGGAAGAGTTTTAGCAATGGCAGGAGGATTTAGTTTCAAAAAAAGTGAATTTAACAGAGTATCACAAGCAAAAAGACAACCTGGATCTGCTTTTAAACCTTTTATATATGCTCTTGCATTAGAAAATAATTACACACCTTCCTCTCTTATTTTAGATGCACCAATCGTTCTTGATCAAGGAGAAGATCTCAAAATGTGGAAACCTGAAAATTATGGTAAAAAATTTTATGGTCTGTCTACATTAAGAAATGGCGTTGAAAAGTCTAGAAACTTAATGACTGTTAGAATTTCACAGGATTTAGGAATAGATAAAATAATCAACTTTTCAAAAAAACTTAATATCTATGACAATCCTGAAGAATTGTTATCGGTGTCCTTAGGATCTGCAGAAACAACATTATTGAATATTACGAGTGCCTACTGTTCATTTGTAAATGGTGGAAAGCTTGTTACACCAATCATTATTGATAGAATTCAGGATAGTGAAGGTAAAACTATTTTTAATAACGAAAAAAGATATTGTGAAAATTGCGATCAAATTTCTTTTGAGGGTAATAATATTCCAGTAATAAAAAGTAACTTCAAGCAAATCTTTTCCCCACAAACTGCTTATCAAATGACCTCAATACTCGAAGGTGTAATACAAAGAGGAACTGGAAAGAGACTACGAGATTTAAATTTACAAATTGCTGGAAAAACAGGAACAACTAATAACAATACTGATACATGGTTTATAGGATTTACATCTAACTTAGTAGTTGGTGTTTTTGTTGGATATGACGCCCCAAAAAAACTAGGAAAATACGAAACTGGATCTAAAACCGCGCTACCAATATTCAAAGATTTTATAAAAAAGGCAGTAAATAATTATGAGGCTAGACCTTTTAAAATTTCAAAAGGAATTAAAATGATGGTAATAGATGCTGAAACTGGGGAAAAAGCAGATTTTGGCTCAAAAAAAACAATTATTGAGTCTTATAAGAAAGAAAAATTTGAAAATCAGACATTTATTAGTAATGATAAATATAAATCTGAAATTTATAAAAAAAATATTTTAAAATTTTATTAATGGAACAGGAAATAGATAAATTTAAATCTGAAGTAATAAAGATAAATCAAAGAATTAAGGAGTTTCTTTGAAACACAAAATATAGAGGCAAAAAGAAATAAACTTAATGCCATTGTAGAAGATCCAAAATTTTGGAATGATAGAAAACAAGCTGAAAAAATATTAAAGACAAAAAAAGGTTACGATAATTTATTAGTTTCCCACAAACAATCTGAGAAAGAGATTAATGAGCTATATGATATTTTTCAATTAGCTAGTGAAGAAAATGATAAACAACTAGTTCAGGAAACTTTAAAAAAATTTTCAAATCTAAAAGAAGATTTTAAAAAATTAGAAATAAAATGTTTTCTTTCTAATGAAAACGATATTTTAGATAGTTATTTAGAATTTCATGCAGGAGCAGGCGGTACCGAAAGTCAAGATTGGGCAGCAATGTTAAGAAGAATGTATATGAAATGGGCAGCTGTTAGAGATCACAAGGTAGAATTAATTAGCGAGCATAAAGGAGATGAAGCAGGAATAAAATCTTCAGTAATAAAAATATCTGGTGAATATATTTATGGCTTTTTAAAATCAGAGTCTGGGATCCATCGTTTAGTTAGAATTTCTCCTTTTGATTCAGGGGCTAGAAGACATACCAGTTTCGCAAGTGTCTGGGTTTACCCAGTAATTAGTGAGGATATAGACATAGAGATATTAGATAAAGATCTAAGAGTAGATACTTATAGATCAAGTGGAGCAGGTGGACAGCATGTAAATACAACAGATAGTGCTGTGAGAATTACCCATATTCCAAGTAAAATTGTTGTTCAATGTCAAAATGAAAGATCTCAGCACAAAAATAAAGAAACATGCATGAATATGCTTAAAGCGAGACTCTATGAGCATGAAATTCAAAAAAGAAAAAAAGAGAGTGATAATATTGAAAATTCAAAATCTGAAATTGGCTGGGGACACCAAATTAGATCATATGTATTACATCCCTATAGGATGGTTAAAGATAATAGAACAAATTATGAGAATTCTAATCCTGATAAAGTTTTAGATGGCGAGATTGATGATTTTTTAGAAAATTCTTTATATAAAATAAATGCGTAAAATTATTTTAATTATAATTTCAATAACTTTAGTAGTCTTATTTTTTTCTCTAATTTATTTAAGTACTTATGGAGTAAAGACAGATAATTTTAATACTTTTATAAATACTAAGGTAAAGGAATATAATTCTAGATTAAATCTTAAACTTGGTTCTGTATTTATTAAGTTAAACCTCTTTCAAGGTTCAATAAATATTAATACTAAAGATGCAATTTTAATTGCTGAAAATAATGAAATAAATATTTTAAATACAGACATAAATTTAAATATTATAAAATTAATAAAAAAAGAAAACTCAATTAAAGATATAAAGATTCAGTCTTCAGAAAATTCTATCAATAGAGTTACATCCTTAATAAACTCTATAAACTTCGATCTATCTAGATATTTACTCTACAGCCAAATCAAAAGAGGATTGATCAAATTCAATTTAGAGGCTGAATTTGATACTCTAAGTCAAAAAATAAATTCATATAGTCTTTCAGGTTATATTAAAGAAGCAAAATTCAACTTGTTAGGCTATGACAGTATTGATGGTATTAATTTTAATTTTGATACTAAAGATAAATTGATAAAAATTTCAAATTTAAAATTTAGATATCAAAATTTAAGTTTTGTATCAGAAGATATTAAAATTAATGCTGAAAAATCAGACTCCTATTTTATAAAAGGAGATATTGAAAATTCTAAAGCAATAATAAATCCAAATGTATTATTCAAATTAGCAAATATCAAACAAGATTTTCTGTCTAATAAAGATATTTCAATTAAGAGTAAAAATTTTTTTTCATTTAAGTTAAGTGAATTTAAAAAATTAGAAAATATAAAAATTGATTCAATTTTAAATTTTGATGAAATACACTTGGCAAAAAAGTACAAAAATTTAATTTTTCTTAAGGATGGTACAATTAACTCTAAGTATGAAAATAGACAATTTAATGCAGATTTAACATCAAATTTCGTATTTTCTAATAATTTAAAATCAAAAAATAATTATAAAAACAATAAATTAAAATTATTTTTAAAAAGTAAAAATAATAAAAAAATTAAAATAAATGGAAACATTAGTAATAAAAAAACATTTGTTGATCCCAAAATATTTTTGAACTTTTTAGGATTAGATGCCAATCTAATAACTAATGAAAGTATAAATATTGAAACAGATAATAAATTCAAATTTGAAATTAATAATAGTAAAGTAGAAAATTATCTTATAAATTCAAAAATTGATTTAGATAAATTAGAGCTAAATAAAAAAATCCAAGATGTTCTGTATTTAAAAAATATTAAGACCGAATTAATTTATAGTGATGAAATATTAAAGCTAGATTTAAAAAGTAATTATTCATTTTTAAATCAAAACTATAATAACGAGTTAGATAATAATATTTTAAATTTAAAATTAGATAAAAATAGCTCAAAAATCAGTGATGTTGAAATCTTTCTAAAGACTAAAAACAATAATATTAATACAAGAGAATTTAAAAAATATTTTAATGTTCAACAAAACTTGGTAGAAGACCAAATTATCAATATAGACTCTAATTTTTTAATTAATTTTTCTATTGATGATAAATTTAATATCAACAACCTTGATGTAACTTCAGATTTAAACTTTGATAATATAGATATTAATCTAAAATCTAATCTCGTAAAAAAATATTTAGAAAATTATGAAAATAAAATATCTATAAAGAATCCTAATCTTTCATTTCGATATTCTAACGACATAATTAATTTTCAATTAGATGGAAAATACTCATTAAATAATAAAAAAGATAATTTTTTTATTAAATTTGTGGGAAATCAACATAATTTTGAACTTTACTCTTTATTAGATTTGGACAAAAATATTTTAAACTTAAGAGATATTCAATATTACAAAAAAAATAATATCCCCGCAAAATTAGAAATTTTATTAAATAAATCAGAAAAAGCATTCAACATAAAAAAAATTAGTTTAAATGAAAATCAGAATTATATTTCAGCTCTAAATTTAAGTATTTCTCCTGACTTTAAGATGCAGAGTATAGAGGAAATTGATGTAAACTTTGTAAATACAAATGAAATTTTAAATAGTTTCAAAATTAAAAAAAATTCAAATAACTATAATTTAATTGGATACCAAATTGATGGAGAACAATTAGTTGAAAGACTATTGAAAGGTAATAAAAAAAATAAAATATCCAAATTATTTCATAATATTAATACTTCATTAATATTAAACATAAATAAAATATATTTAGAAAAAGACACATACCTTGAAAAATTTATAGGAGAATTTGATATTAAGGAAAATAAGTTATTCTTAGCTAAGGCTGATGGTATCTTACAAAACAATAAAAAATTTTCTTATTCTTATCGAACAACAATCAAAAATGAAAAAATTTCAAATATATTTATTGATGGACCAAAACCATTTATAAATAATTATAAATTTATTAAAGGTTTTGATGAAGGCGAATTAAAGTTAAATTCTATTAAGATTGATAATACTTCTAGATCAAATCTCAAAATTACTAATTTTAAAATTAAAGAAGTGCCAGTTTTAGCAAAAATACTTACACTCGCATCTTTGCAAGGAATTGCTGATCTTTTAACAGGAGAAGGAATAAGATTTGATGAATTCGAAATGGATTTTAAGACAAAAGATAATCTAATAGAAATCGATGAACTTTATGCACTCGGACCAGCCATTTCAATAATGATGGAGGGTTATATTGAGAAAGATAGAGTAACAAGTTTAAGAGGAACTTTAGTACCAGCAACAACAATAAATAAAACAATATCCAAAATTCCTTTACTTGGCAACATCCTAGTTGGTAGTAAAACTGGTGAAGGTGTTTTTGGTGTTAGCTTTAAGATTAAGGGACCACCAAATGATTTAAAAAGCTCAGTTAATCCAATAAAAACACTTACTCCAAGATTTATTACCAGGACTCTCGAAATTATTAAAGGCAATTAAACTGTAATTTTAAAGTGCTTTTTCTTTCCTATAGACAACTTTACAAAACCTTTGTCGGAGAACAAGATAGGGTCAACAATATATTTTTCATCCTGAATATTTTTATTATCTATTTTAATAGCGTTTGATTTAATCAATCTTCTTATTTCAGATTTTGAAATATCTTTACTAACAAATGAAATAAGCTCTATAATATTTTTTGAAAGAATGTCATTTTTGACTTTAATTCCTGGAAGATTTTCACCTGTAGAGTTTTCTTTGAAGGTATTTTGAGCAAGTTTAGCAGAATTTTCAGCTTCTTTTTTCCCATGAAGCATTTCAGTTGTACTATTGGCGAGTAAAATTTTCAATTCATTGATATTTTTATCTTTTAAATTATTTATTTTATCTAAAGATAAATCAGTGAACATTTTTAAAAACTTTAATACATCACGATCATCCGTGTTTCTCCAAAACTGCCAGTAATCATATGGTGATAGCATATTTTTATTAAGCCATATTGCACCTTTTTCAGTTTTACCCATTTTAGCACCTGATGCTAAAGTTATAAGTGGTGTAGTTAGGCCATATACATGATTTCCAGTCTCTCTTTTAATAAGCTCAACTCCATTTACAATATTGCCCCATTGATCTGACCCACCAATTTGTAGGCTACACTTCTTTGATTTATTAAGCTCAAAAAAATCATATGCTTGTAGAATCATATAATTAAATTCCATGTAACTTAATGATTGTTCTCTTTCTAATCTTAATTTTACACTATCAAATGTTAACATTTTATTGATTGTAAAATGTCTTCCTATATCTCTTAAAAAATTTATATAGTTAAGTTTGCTTAACCATTTATAATTATTAACAAATAAAGGCTTTAATTTTGGATTATTTGTTTTGAGAAAAATTTTAAAAATTTTTTTTATATTATTAATATTACTCTCTATCTGTTTTTCAGATAATATTTTTCTAGTTTCTTCTTTTCCTGATGGATCTCCTATTCTTGTTGTTCCTCCACCTAAAAGAACAATTGGTCTATGACCATGTTTTTGTAAAAGCCTAAGACACATTATTTGTAATAAACTACCTACATGAAGACTTGGAGCAGTACTATCAAACCCAATATAAGCATTAGTACTTTCTTTATTTAATAAATTTGATAATTCCAATTCATTGGTACATTGATAATAGTATCCTCTTCCTTTAAATTCTTTTAAAAAATTATTCATAGGTCTATAGTCGTACAATATACATATTTTAATAAAAAAAAATAAGAATGGAAAAAAATTTATTGGCACTTGGGTTCATGAGTGGTACATCAGGCGATGGAGTAGATTCTTCAGTTATAAGCTCTGATGGTAAGGACAGTATTATTATCAAATATAATAGATTTGATACTTATCCATCAAAGCTTTCAATTAAAATTCATAGATTAAAAGAAAACATTTTAAAAATGCAAGATCTGCTAAAATATTCCTCTAATATTGAAGAATTAGAGAGAGAAATCACAGACTTCCATGTCGATATTGCAATTAAAATATCCAAACAAATTAATTATGATCTTATAGGTTTTCATGGTCATACTATTTATCATAATTCAGATGAAAAGATTTCTAAACAAATTGGTTTAGGTAATATTTTATCAAGAAAAACTAATAAAACTGTAGTTTATGATTTTAGACAAAACGACATCAAAAATGGGGGAGAGGGAGCACCTTTAGCTCCAATTTACCACCTTGCACTTATAAAAACCTTGTTAAAAGAAAGTAAAGTTAAAATCCCTATTTCAATATTAAATATTGGGGGTATAGCAAACATTACTGAAATTGATAAAGATTTTATAATATCAAGTAGAGATATCGGACCAGGAAATTGCTTAATTGACAAGTGGATGAGAAAAAATTCTAACAAATCTTTTGACAAGGATGGAAATTTAGCAATGAAAGGAAAAACAGATAAATTTATTTTTGATCAATACATGGATAACTATTATTATAGTAAAATTAATTCTAGGAGATCACTAGATACAAATGATTTTGATATTTCATTTGCAAAAGGTCTTTCGTTAGAAAACGGAACAACTACAATTACTGATTTAACATCTGAATTATTATCAAAAAAAATCGGAAAAAATAATATTTATGTTTGTGGTGGTGGTAGAAAAAATAAATACTTAATTAATTCATTGAAAAATAAAATTAAAAATAAAGTTTTCTCAATTGATAATTTAAGTATTGATGGTGACTTTGTAGAGTCACAGGCATTTGCATTCCTTGCAATTAGATCTTACTTAGGACTGCCTATTTCATTTCCATCTACTACTAATTGTAAAACACCAACAGTTGGTGGTATTATTATTAAAAATTCTTAATTAATATAAAGCAGTTTCTTTTTTTATGTATTTATTGAGAGATTTAATTAAAGCTAGATCACTTTTAGCGAAAAAATGGTTTGCATCTTGAACAGCCTCAAATTCAACTTTAATACCTTTTTGTTCGCTAAGTCTTTTATTTAGATCATTTATATGTTCTATAGGAACTAGCTCATCTTTTTTTCCATAAATCATTGTACCAGATGTAGGACATGGTGATAAAAAAGAAAAATCATAAACGTTAGGTTGAGGAGAGACAACTACAAACCTATTTATTTCAGGTCTTCTCATTAGTAATTGCATTGCTATCAAAGATCCAAAAGAAAAACCTGAAATCCAACATTGAGAGTTATCAAAGTTTTCTCTTTCTAACCAATCTAAGGCAGCTGCTGCATCTGCGAGTTCTCCTTGCCCGTTATCAAACTCACCATCGCTTTTACCAACACCTCTAAAATTCACTCTACAAACTGAAAAATCATTATCGACAAATGTTTGAAATATATCGACAACAATTTTATTGTTCATTGTTCCACCGTACTGAGGATGAGGATGTAAAACTAATGCAATTGGGGAAGTGTTTTTTTTACTTTTAAAATATTTAGCTTCTAGTCTTCCAGCTGGGCCTGGTATAAATATTTCTACAATTTTATTATCTACTGATGCCATTGATTATTAATCTCAAAAAAAAATAAGGTTTTTTCTATCAAAATTGAGTGACAAAATGCAAGTTTTTAAATAGCAATTAATCTTGACTAAAATAGTCGGGTATATATAAGACCCATAAATTGCGGAAAATATGAAATTATCAAGTAAAGGTAGATACGCTGTAATGGCTTTAGCTGATCTAGCAAAATTTAATTTAAAAGAGCCCGTATCTTTAAGAGACATATCTTTAAGACAAGGTATATCGCTTGTTTACTTGGAACAGCTTTTTTCAAAATTAAAAAAGAACCAAATTGTTACAAGCGTTAGAGGTAATAAAGGTGGTTACGTATTATCAAAACAAGCATCTGAGATAAAAATTTCAGATGTATTTATTGCTGTTGATGAAAAAGTAAAAACAGTTGGGTGTGAAAAACATTTAGAGAGTGGATGCAACGGCAAATCTTCTAAATGTATTACGCATGACTTATGGGATGAGCTGGAAGATTACATAAATAATTTTTTCCAGCAAAAAACATTAAGTGATTTAATTAATAAGAGAACTTTAAATGGATAACAGACAAAAAGAAATTGATAATCTAAAAGATTATAAGTACGGTTTTACAACTGATATCGAAGACACTAGAGCGCCTAAGGGATTAAATGAAGATGTAATAAAATTCATCTCAACTATTAAAAAAGAACCACAATGGATGCTTGATTTTAGATTAAAAGCATATGAAAGATTTAAACAGTTAAAAGAACCTGATTGGCAAAAACCAAAATATCCAAAAATAGATTACCAAGATTTATATTATTATTCAGCACCTAAAAGTATGAAAGAAAAACCAAAAAATTTAGATGATTTAGATCCTAAACTTTTGGAGACTTATAAAAAATTAGGTATCCCACTACAAGAGCAAAAAAGACTTAATGGGATAGCAGTTGATGCAGTATTTGACTCTGTTTCTGTCGCAACAACATTTAGAGAAGAACTTACAAAACAGGGGATTATTTTTTGTCCAATTTCAGAAGCTATACAAAATCATCCCGAATTAGTAAAAAAATATTTAGGTTCAGTTATACCAGTAACTGACCATTTCTTTGCGACACTAAACTCTGCAGTTTTCACTGATGGGTCATTTGCGTATATACCCGAGGGTGTACGTTGCCCAATGGAGCTTTCAACATATTTTAGAATTAATGCATCTAACACAGGTCAGTTTGAAAGAACATTAATTGTTGCTGATAAAGGAAGCTATGTAAGTTATTTAGAAGGTTGTACAGCTCCAATGCGAGACGAAAATCAGTTACATGCTGCAAATGTAGAATTAGTAGCATTAGATGATGCAGAGATAAAATATTCTACAGTGCAGAATTGGTATCCTGGTGATAAAGATGGAAAAGGTGGAATTTACAATTTTGTTACAAAGCGTGGATTGTGTAAAGGAAAAAACTCCAAAATCTCTTGGACGCAGGTTGAAACTGGATCTGCCATTACTTGGAAATATCCAAGTTGTATTTTAAAAGGCGATAATTCTGTTGGCGAATTTTACTCAATAGCGATTACAAACAACCATCAAAAAGCAGATACTGGAACTAAAATGATACATTTAGGAAAAAATACTAAAAGTAAAATAATATCAAAAGGTATTAGCGCTGGTTTCTCAGATATGACTTATAGAGGCTTAGTTGATATCTCATCAAAAGCTGCAAATTCCAATAATTATACTCAATGTGACTCTTTATTAATGGGCAACAAATGTGGGGCGCATACAGTTCCGTATATTAAAAACAAAAACTCAGAATCCAATATTGCTCATGAGGCAACAACATCAAAAATCAGTGAAGAGCAATTACATTACTGTCAACAGAGAGGTTTGAGTGCTGAAGAGGCGGTAGGATTAATTGTTAATGGATTTTGTAAAGAGGTATTACAGCAATTACCAATGGAATTTGCTGTTGAGGCCCAAAAACTAGTTGGTATCAGCTTAGAAGGTAGTGTTGGCTAATGTTAAAAATAAATAAATTAAACGCAAAAATTGATAGTAAAGAAATTTTAAAAGAATTTTCTTTAAATATTTATCCTGGAGAGGTTCATGCTATTATGGGACCAAATGGATCTGGTAAAAGCACTCTATCAAATATTTTGTCAGGTAAAAAAGGATATGAAGTTTCAGGAGAAGTACTTTTTGAGGAAAAAGATTTGTTTGAGCTTGAAACAGAGGAAAGAGCTCATAAAGGTATTTTTCTTGCCTTTCAATATCCATTAGAAATCCCAGGTGTTAATACAAATATATTTCTAAAGACTTCATTAAATGCAGTAAGAAAAGCAAGAGGTGAAAAAGAGCTCGATGCCATAGAATTTTTAAAATTAGTAAAGGAAAAATCTAAAGAACTTAAATTTGATGAGGAAAAATTAAATAGACAACTGAATGTTGGTTTTTCAGGGGGAGAGAAAAAGAAAAATGAAATTTTACAAATGTCATTATTAGCTCCAAAACTATCAATTTTAGATGAAACAGACTCAGGTTTAGATATTGATGCATTAAGAATTGTAGCTGATGGTGTCAATTCATTAAGAGATAGTAAAAATTCATTTTTAATAATTACTCATTACCAAAGATTACTTGATTATATTAAACCTGATTTTGTCCATGTTTTAATGGATGGAAAAATTGTAAAATCTGGTGGTGCAGATTTAGCTTTGGAATTAGAAAAAAAGGGGTATGAAAATTTTCATTAGATGAAAGAGCAATTACAAAAAGATTTTGATAATACTATTAAAAATTTAACTTTATCTCAAAAAGATATTGAAATAAAAAAATTTTATTTAGATAATTTTATTAATAAAGGTTTTCCAAATAGACGAGAAGAAGACTGGAAATTTTCTGATCTTAACCAAATAATAAAAAAAAATATTGGAGAACTAAGCTTTTATAGTGACTATACATCTACAAATAAAGTCGATACTTCTGCATTCGTAGATGGTCTGGAGCATAACAAAATAGTATTTATTAATGGAAGAATAGAAAAAATTGATTTTGATTATGAAAAAAAAGACCAAATAGAAATAATTGATCAGTCAGAAACTATCAATAAATTCAATAACAATAGCTCTTTATCTGATTTAAATAGTGCTTTTACCAACAAGTCTTTTAAAATAGTGGTTAAAGAGGGTTATCAATTAACAAAGCCTCTTATAATCTATCATACAACCAACTCTAAAATCTGGTCTAAAAATATTAATTTAAGATTAAATTTTAAATTATACGAGAATAGCTCATTAAGATTAATTGATTTATTTAGGGACACTTCAGAAAAAAATTTCTTAAATATTTTTTATAACTTTGAATTAAAAGAAAATTCTATTTTAAAAAATTACAAAGTAGATAAATTCGAAAATAAAAATATTAAGTATTCTTTCAATAATATTGAGCAAGACAAAAATAGTATTTCAGAAACATTCATTTTGTCTTCAGGATCAAATTTTTGTAAGAATGAAATTAATTGTAACTTAAATGGGGAATATTCATCAGCTTTTGTAAATGGTATTTTCTCTATAAATAATAATAAACATCATGAAATCAGAACAATAATAAATCACTTAACTGAAAATACAAAAAGCTATCAACTTATAAAAAGTGTCTTAGAGAATAGTTCTAGAGCAGTATACCAAGGAAAAATATTTGTTAACTCTAAAGCACAAAAAACAGATGGTTATCAACTGAGTAAAGCAATATTGTTAAATAAAGACTCTGAGTTTAATGCTAAACCAGAGCTGGAAATCTACGCAGATGATGTAAAATGCTCACACGGTTCTGCATCAGGTAGTCTCAATGAGGACTCGATATTTTATTTGATGTCTAGAGGATTAAATTATCAACAATCAAGAGAACTTTTGATAAATGGTTTTTTGTTAGATGTTGTTGAAAAAATAACTGATCCTGAAGTAAAAAATTTAATTAAAAATATGATTGGAATTAAGGAATGAAAATAGAAAATATAAAAACTGAATTTCCAATTTTTGATGAAAAAATTCAAAATAATGATTTAGTCTATTTAGATAGTGCGAACTCATCTCAAAAACCAAAGATAGTAGCAGATAAAATAAATGAATTTTATACTAAACAGTTTTCAAATGTTGGAAGAAGTGTCCATTATTTAGCAGTTGCAGCGACAAACTTGTATGAAAATACAAGATCTTCTGTGCAAAAATACATTAATGCTAAAGATAAAAATGAGATAGTTTTTACTAAAGGAGCGACAGAAGCTTTAAATTTAGTAGCTAACACTCTAGGGCAAAAATATCTGAATGAAGGTGATGAAATTTTAATCACAGAGCTAGAACATCATTCAAATTATGTGCCTTGGCATTTCTTAAGAAAATCAAAGAATATAAAAATAAACTTTGCAGAGGTAAATGATGATGGAGACATTTCTCTGGAGGAGATTGAAAAAAAAATAACATCTAAAACTAAAGTAATAGCAATTACTCATTTGTCTAACGTTACGGGTGCAATATTGCCTGTTAAAGAAATAGCGAATCTTGCCCACTCAAAAGGAATAATAGTTGTTATTGATGGTTGTCAGGGAGCTCCTCACCTTAAATTAGATATGCAAGATTTAGATTGTGATTTTTATGCAATATCATGCCATAAAATGTACGGGCCTACTGGACTTGGTGTTTTGTATGGTAAAAAGAAGTGGTTAGAAGAACTGCCACCCTATCAAGGTGGAGGTGGAATGATTAGAGAAGTCAAAAAAGATAAAATATCTTACGGTGATTTACCAAATAAATATGAGGCTGGTACCATGGCTACAGCTCAAGTTATTGCATTTGATCAGTCAATTAAGTTTATGGAGAGTATTGGTATAGAGAATATAATGAAACATGAAGCTGATTTAGTTGAGTATGGCCAAGAGCTATTACAAAAAAATAATTCTGTAAAGTTAATTGGTAGTCCAAAAAACAAAGGGGGAGTTTTATCCTTCACATTGGAAGGTGTTCATCCACATGATATTGCAACAATACTTGATGAAGACGGAGTTGCAATAAGAGCAGGTCATCATTGCTGTCAAATATTACATGACAAATTAAATATACCTGCTAGTGCAAGAGCGTCAGTTGGAATTTATAATACTAAAGATGACTTAGATAAGTTAAATGACTCCATTAATAACTGTAAAAAAATATTTAATTTAAAATGAACTTAAAAGAACTTTATCAAGAAATTATTTTAGAACATGGAAAAAATCCAAGGAATCTTGGAAAAGTACATGAGTTTAATAAAGATGCAAAAGGTCATAACCCTTTATGTGGAGACAATGTTCATGTTTATCTTAAATTAAATGGACAAAAAATAGTTGAGGATATTTCATTTGAGGGAAGTGGATGTGCTATTTCAATGGCATCAGCTTCAATCATGACAGATTTAATTAAAGGCAAAAATGAACACGAGGCTAAAGAGATAGTTGAAGACTTTTTAGGAATGATAAAAGAAAATCCAGACTTAAAATCAGAATACTTAAACGACGACGAAAAAACTAAATTAATGTGTTTATCTGGTGTTAAACAATATCCAATGAGAGTTAAGTGCGCGACATTATCGTGGCACACTCTTACGTCAGCAATGGATAACTCAAAAGAAATCACTAAAACCGAGTCGTAACTTTATGGAATTAAAAGAAAAAGTAATTGAAGAAATAAAAAAAATTTATGATCCTGAAATACCAGTAAATATTTACGAACTTGGATTAATATATGATATTGCGGTAGACAAAAAAAATATTAGTGTAAAAATGACACTTACCACTCCAAATTGTCCAGTAGCTGAAAGTTTGCCTAAAGAAGTTAAAGATAGTATTATGCAATTAGAAGAAGTTGACAAAGTAGATTTAGATTTAGTTTGGGAACCACCATGGGATAAATCTATGATGTCAGAAGCAGCAAAATTAGAATTAAACTTATGACAAAACAAGTTATATCAATAAGCGATCAAGCAGCAAACAGGATAAAAGAAATTATGTCTTCATCTGAAAATGGATCTATTGGTGTTAGAGTTGGGGTAAAATCAGGTGGATGCGCAGGAATGTCTTATATTATGGAATACACAAAAGAAATTAATCCTAATGATGAGGTTATTGAGGATAAGGGAGTAAAAGTGTTTATTGACCCAGCAGCTGTAATGTATCTTTTTGGAACTGAAATGGATTATAAAAAAGAGCAATTTTCTTCTCAATTTGTGTTTAATAACCCTAATGAAACTGAAAGATGCGGTTGTGGAGAGTCTTTTAAAGTTTAATTATTGGTAATAAGAAATAAACCAATATTGGCCTCTTTTATTCATAGAGTAAGTTTTATTTTTTCTACGCTTAGGTTTTCTAATTTCAGGCTTATTATAACTAATAATATTTTTTAATGTTGATATGATTTTTATCATACCTTTTCATAACAAAAACGAATGAAATTAGAATTCTAATATGGGAATACCTGCTATTACTGCAGGTAATCCCATAAAATTAAGCTTTTTAACAGCTATAATACATATCAAATTCAATTGGATGCGGCGTATGTTCAAAATTGTGAATTTCCTCATATTTAAGTTCAATATACGCATCTATTTGATCATCAGTAAATACATTGCCTTTAGTTAAGAAACTTCTATCTTTATCCAAAGCTTCCATTGCTTCTCTTAAAGAACCGCAAACAGTTGGTACCTTCTTAACTTGCTTTTCTGATAAAGCGTAAAGGTCTTTGTCGAACGATTTACCTGGATCAATTTTATTTTTTATTCCATCAATACCAGCCATAAGCATAGAAGCAAATGTTAAGTATGGATTTCCTGAAGCATCTGGGAATCTTATTTCACATCTTGCACCTTTTTTACTTAATGTGATTGGAATTCTGCATGAAGCTGATCTATTCCTTGCAGAGTATGCAAGTAAAACAGGAGCCTCAAATCCTGGAATTAATCTTTTATAACTATTTGTAGTAGCATTGGCAAATGCATTAATTGCTTTTGCATGCTTTAATACTCCACCAATATAATAAAGTGCAGTTTGAGATAATCCAGCATATTTGTTTCCAGAAAATACCGGAGTTTTCCCTTTCCAAATTGATTGGTGAGTATGCATTCCAGAACCATTATCTCCTTTAACTGGCTTAGGCATAAAAGTTGCAGTTTTTCCAAAAGAGTGAGAAACCATTTGAACTACATATTTATATAGCTGAACGTTGTCTGCTTGATTAACCAAAGTTCCAAATAACATTCCAAGTTCATGTTGACTTGGAGCAACTTCATGGTGGTGTTTTTCTACTGTAATCCCAACATCCCTTAGTCCTTTAAGATATTCACCTCTCATATCTTGTGCACTATCTACTGGTGGCACAGGAAAATATCCTCCTTTTACTCCAGGTCTATGACCCATGTTTCCATTATCATAAGATTTTCCAGAGTTATAAGGACCTTCTGAACTATCAATTGAAAAACTTGTTTCATTCATATCGTTTTTAATTCTTACGTCATCAAAAACAAAAAACTCAGGCTCTGGACCAAAATAAGCTGTATCTCCAATTCCTGTTTTCTTTAGATAAGCTTCAGCTTTTTTTGCAATTCCTCTAGGATCTCTTTCATAGGGATCTCTCTTAACAGCATCTAAAATATCACAAAATAAAATTAAAGTATTATGAGATGTATAAGGATCTATTACTTTTCTACTTAAATCAGGCTTTAATATCATGTCAGATTCATTAATTGCTTTCCATCCTGCAATTGAGGATCCATCAAAAAATACACCGTCATTTAACATTCCTTCATCTACAATAGTTGTATCCATTGTTAAATGTTGAAGTTTTCCCCTTGGGTCCGTAAATCTAAGATCTACAAATTCAATATTCTTAGACTTCATTAATTTTAGTACGTCCTTAGCGCTCATATTATCTCCTATAATTTTTTAATTTTCTTATCAGTTAAGAAAAGATAAATAATGCCTATTAAATAGATATCACTTATGCTTTTTTTACATGTATATTAACCTTAAAAAATTAGAATTTTCAATCAATCCTAAGTTGCAATAATGAGTTTATTAAATAAAGAACCAGTTAAAAGAGCTGAAAAAGCATTAAAAGAATTCGATGAGACTTTATCAGTCACAGAATTAGAAAATACAGCTAGAACAGCAGTTGATGCAGCAAAATCTTTAAATTGTGAAGTAGGCGCAATTGTAAAAAGCTTACTTTTTAAAAATGGTGATAATTATTTTTTATGTTTAGTCTCTGGTGACAAAAAATGTTCATTAAACAAATTAAAAAAGTTTTTTAATAGTAAAGATTTAAGTATGGCATCACCTAATGATGTGAAAGAACAAACTGGATATACAATTGGAGGAGTATCTCCAATAGGACACACTAATAGCTTGCAGATATTAGTTGATAGTTCTTTGAATAGATTTAAAGATTTATTTGCAGCTGCAGGACATCCAAACTGTATTTTTAAAATTAATTTTGATGATCTTATTAAAATAACAAATGGATCAATAGAAGATATAATTGAATGAAATCTCCAAACGCTACTGATTATTTTATTCTTACTTTTTTAGCCTTACTTTGGGCTTCAGCTTTTTTCAACATTAAAATTGCAACATATTCTTACGGACCAATAACCATAGCTTTTTTAAGAATTTTTTTTGGTATGATACCATTATTATTACTTTGTTATTTTAAAAAAATAAAAATTGAAGCGTTTTCTAAAGATTGGAAATGGTTTGCAGCAATTGGTATTATTAATTTAGTTATACCTTTTTTCCTAATAGCATACGGGGTTCAGAAAGTTCAAAGTAACTTAGCAGCAATTTTAATGTCAACTACACCTATAAGTGCAACAATACTTGCACATTTCTTTGCAGAAGGAGAAAAAATTAACATAATAAAAATATTTGGAATAGTATTAGGTTTTTCAGGAATTGTTTATTTATTCTCAGAAAATTTACTTATAAATAATAAAAATTTATTTTCTGCTCTTATGATTCTGTTGGGATCCACTTTTTATGTAATTGGAGGAATTTTGACATTAAAAATTAGTAATAAGAAAAATGAAAATGTAACTGCATCAATTCTTATTTGGGGAGCTATAATTGCTTGTCCAATATCACTAATAATTGAGCAACCATGGAATTTAAATCCATCATTAGATTCTACATTATCTTTGATTTATCTTGGTATTTTTCCAACTGGAATTGCATGGTTATTAAGATTTATGATTTTAAAGAAAAATGGCTTAGTTTTCCAAAGTCAGGTAGCTTATCTAATACCGATTTTTGGTGTTATTTTAGGATTTATTTTCCTAAACGAATTAGTAACATCTAAAATTTTAATTGCCCTATGTGCTGTTGTCTTAGGAATTTATTTTGTAAAAAAGGCAGGAGATAAAAAAATTCAGAGTATATAAAAATAAATAATTTTAATTTATTTTTAATTTTTCAAATTTTTTTGATTTAACTGATTTTTGTGCAGCTTCTGCTAAAATTATAGACTTTCTTCCATCTTCAAAAACCGCTCTGGGTTTGATATTTTTTTTGCAAAAGTTTGCAAGGTCAGATAGTTGCAACCTAAAAGCTTCTGCATATCTTTCTATAAAAAAATGAAGGAGAGGGGATTTATTATTTGTCGAATTTTTTAAAAAGAGATTAGTTTCTGTATCTCTTTTATTATCTGATATCATCATTCCTTTTGTTCCAAAAAGCTCAACTCTTTGGTCATAACCAAAACTACAATGTCTCGAATTAGTTATAATGCATTGTACTCCTTTTTTTGACTTAAGCACTGTAGTAGCAAGTTCATAGTCTTTTATTTTATTAAATCTTTGGTCTGATATGTTACTGCCAGTAGCAAATACTGATATAAATTCATCTGAACCCAAGTAGTATCTTGCCAAATCAAAATCATGTATCATCATATCTTTAAAAATTCCTCCAGAACTTTTTAAATAAGATAACGAAGGAGGAGCAGGGTCGCGACTAGTAATAATAATTTTCTCTAGTTTACCTATTTTATTTTTCAATAAATTCTTTTTAAGTAAATTATGTCCAGGATCATATCTTCTATTAAATCCTATTTGAACTTTAGGATTAAGTTTTTTAATTTTTGTTAAAGATGAATTAATTTTTTTTAAATTTAAATCTAGTGGTTTTTCACAAAATATTACTTTTTTATATTTTACACCTTTTTCAATAAATTTTAAATGTGTAGAAGTAGAAGAGGCTATAAAAATACATCTAATTTCATTATCTTTAAAAGCTATATCTGGATTATTTATTGAAATAGCATTAAACCTTTTTGAAATTTTGTTTAATAAATTTTTATTTAAATCAAAAACATATTTTAAATCAAATTCACTATTTTTTCTTAAATTATCAGCATGCATCTGGCCAATTCTACCAAGGCCAAACAGAGCAGTTTTTATTTTATTTTTACCCATCTTTTTTTTCTGTTTGAAACTTTGCATGCTTCAATAAATTTTGCAGTTTCCAGTCCTTCGTCTTCATTGGGGTAAAAATACCTTTTTTTTGCATTATTTTTTAAAGAATTTGCAAATTCACGATAAATATTTGCAAATGCATCCAAATAACCTTCAGGATGACCAAATTTTAATCTAGAAAATTTTTTAGACAATTCAGCATTAAAAAAACCTCTTTCAATAAATTTTACTGCACCGTTAGATGGATTAAGTTTTAAATAGTTTGGATCGTTTTGAACCCATTCCAAACTTCCTTTTGTTCCAAAAATTCTTATTCGTAATCCATAAACTCCACCTCTAGCCATCACACTTGTCCAAAACATTCCTTTAGCTCCATTATTAAAATTGATCATTACTTGAGCATTGTTGTCCATTTTAACTTTATTTGAAACTTGTTTAATATCTGCAAAAATAGTTTCACCTTTTAAACCTGATATATAGGTTGCCATATGATATGCATGGGAGCCAATTTCGTTTAAGACCGCTGAAGCTCCAACAATATTTTTATCTATTTTCCACTTAAACTTTTTCTTTGCATTTTTTTGTGAAATACTCTCTCCATCTGACCAATCCTGAACGTATTCAACGTTTACGTATTCAACTTTTCCAATTTTACCTTTTTCAACCAATACTTTCGCCTCTCTAACCATAGGATAAGCAGAGTAATTGTGTGTCAAAGCATACTTAATTTTTTTATTTGATTTTATTTTTTTAAATAATTTTTTAGCTTGAGTAAGATTTCCAGCAAATGGTTTATCAGAAATTACATGTATATTTTTATCAATAAATTTTTCTGCAATAATTTGGTGACTTGAAGGAGGTGTCATTATTGCTACAACATTAATACCATCTTTTCTTGCCGCTTCTCTTTCAGCCATTTCTCTAAAATTTGAATAGCATCTCTCTTTTAAAATACCTAGACTTTGACCAAAGCTTTTAGATAGTTTTGAATTTTTCGAAAAAACACCAGCAACTATCTCATATTGATTATCAAATCTTGATGAAATTCTATGAACATGACCAATCCAAGATTTTGGACCACCTCCAACTACGCCAAGCTGAATTTTTTTTCCTTTAATTAATCTCATGATTAAATATATCTTAACAAATAAAAAATTTATGTCAGTAAAATTAGGTATAGCACCAATTGCTTGGAGTAATGATGACATGCCTGAGCTAGGCGGAGATACTCCTCTAGAACAATGTTTGTCAGAGGCAAGTCAGGCTGGATTTGTTGGGATTGAGTCAGGTGGTAAATTCCCAAAAACATCTGAGGAATTATTACCAAAATTAGAAAAGTATAACTTAAAATTATGTTCAGGTTGGTATAGCGGAAATCTAAGAAAAAATTCTGTTGAACAAGAAAAAAATTTAATTCAAGACCAACTTAAATTATTTAAAGATTGTGAAGCTCCATGTATTGTTTTTGCTGAAGTTTTTGGTTCAATACAGGGTGATCCAACAAAAAAACTTTCCAATAGACCAAAGATGACGGACCAAGAATGGAAAGATTATTGTACAAAAATTTCTGAGCTTGCAAAGTATCTTGAAGATGAAGGTATGCCTTTAGCTTATCACCATCATATGGGTACAGTAATAGAAACAGAAGAAGAAACTATTAGATTACTAGAAAACACAGATGATAGTGTAAAATTAACTTTAGATACTGGTCATATGTTATTTGCTAAGGGAAACTCAATTAATATAATTAATAAATTTAAAGAAAGAGTAATACACATACACTGCAAAGATATTAGAGAAGAAGTATTAAAAAAAGCCCTTTATGAAGATTTGAGTTTTAGGGACGCTTTTTTAGAAGGTGCTTTTACGGTACCTGGCGATGGGTGTATCGACTACAAACCTCTGTTTGATATTCTAAAAAAAAATAATTATCAAGGTTGGCTTGTGGTAGAGGCCGAACAAGATCCTAAAAAAGCTAATCCACTTGAATATGCTATCAAGGGTTATAAATATATTACTGATACTTTAAAGAAATCAAATTTAGAGATTAATAATTTATAATTTTACTTTTTTACTGTCTTCAAGTTTACCATCGAAAAAATCGAAAATATTTTGAATAGTTTCTTTTGCCATTCTTGTCATGCATTCCTCAGTGAATGCTGCAGCATGAGGACTAAGTAAAACTTTGTCATTTTTTAATAAAGGATTATCAGCCTCTGGAGGCTCTACCTCAAATACATCAATTCCTGCTCCAAAAATCAAATTTTCATTCAATGCCCTGTCTAAATCTTTTTCATTTATAATACCGCCTCTTGCAGCATTTATGATGATGCTGTTTTTTTTCATCGTTTTTAGAAGTTCGTAATTTATAATATTTTTAGTTTGATCAGTTAAAGGCATATGGAGTGAGACAGCATCCATATCTTTAATAGCCTCTGATAAATCTTCAACTTTTTTACCACCCATTTTGCTTATTGTTTCTGAATCTACAAATGGATCGTAAACAAAAACGTTCATTTCAAATCCTAAACATCTTTTAATCAACGCTTTTCCTATTCTTCCAAATCCAGCAACAAGAATGTTTTTATCCCAAATCTCTATAGTTTTTGGTAATTTATTTCGTTCATTAAATTTTCCACTTTTGACTGAATTGTCATACATACTCTTTCTTTTTGAGATACTTAAAAGCATGAAAAGAACATGTTCTGCAACTGCCACAGCATTTGCTGTTGCGGTTATTGCTACGTCGATGTTTCCTTTTTTACAGCTATTTAAATCAATATTATCGTAACCAACTCCATGTCTTGAAATTATTTTAAGGTTTTTTGCATTTTCAATTGCCTCAGCAGGTAATATCGAAGTTCTTAAAGAAACTGCATCTGCATCTACAATTTTTTGTTTCACATTTTCAACACTTAAATCTTCAACAACCTCGTAACTATAGTCGCTATTACTTTTTAATAATTCCATACCTTTTTCATGAATAGGTTGGACAATAAGAATTTTTTTCATAATTTTAAAAAAAATTATATTAGTCTAGCAAGATCTCTTTTACTATTTCTAAATGTTGGAAGTGGATATTTAAAAGCATACTTTCTTGGAATACATTTATTTTTTGCCTTTTCCCACAAAGCAATCCATTGCTTATAGTTGTGGATAGTAATATTTTTTTTATTTTTACTTCTTACATAAAAATTGGGCAAAGGTTTCCTACCAGATGGGGTTCCAGCTCTATTGTATCTTAAATCAGCGCTAATTCTAAAATCATTGGATCTATTAGGCAATGAACAATGAATGGAGTGTTTGTGCAAAATAATAATATCGCCAACATTAGCCTCCAGAAAAACTGGCTTGTAATTATTAAGTAGTTTACTATCTTTTATTTCTACCTGACCTCTATATCCTGATATATGATTCAATAGTCCCAATTTATTAATTTCTTTTACTGTAATCATGCATCCATTTTTTTTAGTAGTTTTAGTAAATGGAATCCAAACAGTTACCATATCAGTTAATCTTTGCCCCAAAGATGATAATACTGCTGCATCCTGATGCCATGGAGTTCTACCTGAGAGGCCATCATGAACAGAATGTTTAGGTAATTTATTTTCGGGTTGTTTAATTCTTGTATTTTGAACTGGATTTGAAAGAATTTCTGGCCCTAATAATTTTTCAACCACATCCAAGATTTTTTTGTGATTAATTAAATTCCATAAAGATTGAGATGCAAAATAATCACTATCTTTCTTCACGTGATCTCTTGGAAGTCTAGTATTAAAATATTGATCAAGATCATAAATTTTTAGTTTTGAAATGTATGTGTATTTCTTTCTAAAGTTATATTTAAAAATTTTTTCTTTCATATGCTCAGGAGCAAATTTATGAACTAAATTGTCCATTACATATTCCATGTCATTTAAAATTGGTTTTAAATCTTTATTGAAGTTAAGAACATTTCTTACTCTTAGGAAGCCATCTCTATCTAAAATACTCTTTAATTTAGTCTTAATTTGCATAGTTATTAATATTTTAGCAAATAATTCGAATCATGAAAAGATGTAAGCATTCTTTTTTTCGTCGCAACAATATGTGGATGATATTCAAAATTTTTATATTTCCATATCACTGGCTTGTTAAGAGCATAACTTCCATAAATAAAAAATCTTTTTGGACAGTTTTTTTCCTTAAATCTATTTACTCCGTGATAAGAATTTGGAGTAGATTTAAAGAAAATTACACTTCCCTGTTTTGGTGTGAATTCCTTTAATTTATCAAGTTCATTAATCTTAGGAAACCTTCTAAAGCTTTTTCTAAGGTTTTTGTTTATTTTTTTCTTATATAAAGTAAGTGATCCTCCATTTTTTTTTGGTATATCGGTTAAATAGATCAAAAAATTATATAGCCTATTCACATCATCTCTATGTGGTCTCAATCTATATCCTCCTTTAGATACTGAGAAATCAATATCTAAATTTAAATTTGGGTTTTTATAATCTTTACCTAGTAGTTTTTTTAGCTCTTTGGAATTTACTTTTCTTTTTAGTGTATATTTTTTTTTATTAAATTTTTTTGGTTTAAACAAACTTTCCCAAGTATTTGCCTTAAATTCTGTTTTAAATTTTTTATCAATTTTTTTATAAAAGGATTTTGTATTGAAAGTAGCAAAAAGTTTTTTTGAGATTTTAGAACTTGAGATATATTTGTTGAAATTTTTTGATCCTTTATTAATCCTGCTTCTGCCACCCATAATCATATCATCAAAACTTTTTGAATTAGTTATTTCTTCAATTAAAGAATTACACACTTTTTTACTGATTATTTGTTCTCCAACAATGACCGGGAAGTTTGATTTAATTTTCTTTAGTTTACTAATTTTCAGCATTTAGCTGTACATGCCCTCTTTTACTTTAATCATTTTGTACATAAGGTCATTTAATGGTGTGGCTATTCCATGTTTTTTTCCTATTTTAGACACGGCGCCACTTATGAAATCAATTTCAGTTTTTCTTTTATAAAGCACATCAAAAGCCATTGAAGACTTATTTGTTTGTTTTGAATCAACAATTTTATTAAACATAAATAAACACTCATCTTCAGAAACATTAACGCCATCTGCTAAAGCAACGTCTCTTGTCTCTAAAATTATCTCTTTACCTAAACTTCTAGAAACGTCGTTGGCATTATTATTTATGTAAAGATCAGTATGATGTAGATCAAAAATAGCTGAAAGTGGGCCTATTGCGGTTAAAGCAAAAAGTTTCATCCATTTTCTTTTTTTTACATCCTCAGCAGCAATCATTTCCAAATTATGAGCAGTAAAGGTGTCTGCAATTTCGGTTATTCTATTAGTTATTCCACCATCATATTCTCCAATCCAAGAGGGTAGAGATGCATGATTCATAATATGACCAGGACCTAAGATATTTGATGCTTGAGTTGTTGTTCCCCCGATTACTTTTTCATCACCAACAATACTTTTAATTATAGCTTCATGTCCAATTCCATTTTGAAAAGACATAAAAACTGTTTTATCGTTAATAATATTTTTAATACTTTTTAAAGCAGGCTCTAGAGCTGTTGCTTTACACATCACTATCACAGCATCAACTTTTCCAATTGTAGATGGATCTGATGTAGCTGGTACTTTTATAAATCTATCACCACCATGACCATCCATCTTTAGACCATTTTTATTTATTTCATCAACATGCTCTTTCCAAACGTCAATGAGCGTTACATTTAGACCTTTTTCTGCTAGTAGGCCTCCAAATAGACAACCCATTGCCCCTGCACCAAGAACTGCAACTTTTAAATCTTTATTATTCATTTTTAAAGTCGAAATATATTTATGTAAAAAAATTATGCAATATATTATGTAACTAATTTATATATGGAATTAAAAATAGAAAAAGGAATTTTCAAAAAATTTAAGTTAGAAGAAATATCAAACGCATTAGAAAAAGGTCTGTCAAAGAATTATGACAGTGTAAAAGCAGAAGTAATTGATTGTCCAAATTTAAGAAACTGGGATTGTCCGTCTGAAGGCATGAGTGGTAACCAAAAGATAATCGATGTTGGAGGGGAGCCTTACATGCATGATCCTAAATATCTTGGAACAGAATTTGATTATTTTGAAATCTCTAAAATGATTGGATCAGAAAGATCGTACGCACTTGGCGCAGGATCTGGTGCAATGTCTTGCCTGGATGGACACTGTGGAGAATTGGTTATAAATGAAAACTTTATTACTAAAGAAAATAAATCTTTAATTGCTAGGGTAGGAAAAGATAAAGAATGTATAGTAGAGGACTATACTGCAAGCAAACATGGCGGGCTGGGTAATGTTTATTATTCAGATGGTGTTAAAGGAAAAGTTATATATTTAAAGATAAAAAAAAGAATTGGAAAACAAGGTTCATTACCTCAATCAATAAGAGCAGTACTTTCAGAAAATCTTAAAATTGGGAATAAAGATCATATTGCTCTTGCTGGTGTATTTAGAGTTTTGAATGGAAAAATAAGATCACATGTACAACCAGATTATAAGGATATAAAACATGAATATTATGATCCACAATTGATGAAATGCACAAAAGATTTTCTACAATTTTATGAGCCTGTTGGACCAAAATTACAATGCTATACTGTTTTATGGACTGGTGATCCAACGGGAGGAGAATTAAATTTAAGAGAGTCCGGTGAGCATACTCACTTTCACTCATATGAGCATAAGAATGATGCTGGACATTATCATTTTGACGTTTCACCAGATGAAATTGAATATGAAGGGTACTTTAATATTGCACAAGAAGTACATAGAGTGAATAATATCTATAAAGAATTAAAAAATATAAAATGAAAAAGATTTATACTTGGGCCGCTCAACCTGCTAACAGAACTCTTACAGTTGATGATCTTAAAAAAGCAAAAGGAAAAAAAAAATTTACTCAAGTCACAGCTAATACAATAGATGAAGCTGAGGCTGCAGAGAAGGCTGGGTTTGACATGATAATCTGCAATGCTTTTAATGTGAAACATGTGAGAGAGGGATCAAAAAATCTATTTTTAACTGCTGCGTTAGTATTAAATAAGTTTGTCACTTCGGAAGATATCATGAGAGGAGCGTTTGAAGCCCTAGAAAATGGAGCTGATGCTGTAATGACACCTAGAAGTATGAAGATCATAGAAATGCTGGCTAATGAGGATGTTCCAGTTATGGGACATCTTGGTTTAGTTCCAAGAAAATCTACGTGGATTGGTGGTTTAAGAGCAGTAGGAAAAAATAGTGAAGAGGCACATGAACTTTTTTTAAAATTTAAAAGATTAGAAGATGCAGGAGCTTTTTCTGCCGAATGTGAGGTTATCCCAGAAAATGTAATGGGAGAAATCTCAAAAAGAACGAATATAGTTACAGTCTCTTTAGGTTCAGGAAAGAAAGCTGACGTAATGTATCTGTTCATGGAAGACATATGTGGAGATACTTTAAATCCTCCAAGACATTCAAAAGCTTATGGAAATTTATTAAAATTAAAAAATGAAATAAAAGTTGAGAGAGTTCGAGCTCTTAAGGCATTCAAAAAAGATTCAATGGCGGGAAAATTTCCAGGAAAAAAACAATCTTCAAATTTAAATAAAAAAGAGTTCGAGTCTTTTCTTGATAAGCTTGATTAATAAGTTTCAGATTCTTTTTTGCTTATTGAGCCTTTCATTTTTTCAACAATTGCTTTAGCACCTGCGCTCATTGCTCTTTGATCTGCACCAATAGTTACAAAGTTAAAACCTTTATCGATCATTTTTTGTGCGTACTCTGGTGTTCCATTATGAATTCCTGCAAATATATTATTTTTTTTGGCATGCTCTAATATTCTTAATATTTCTGAATAAGCTTTTGTATTTTCTGCTCTGTCAAACCCAGGCTTTTCTCCTATTGCTAAACTTAAGTCAGCTGGACCAATATATATTCCATCTACGCCATCTGTTGACATAATCTCATCTAATTTATCTAATGACTCTTTTGTTTCAATCATAGCTAATTTTAAAATTTCATCATTTGCATGGTCGGCATAATCAGCTCCACCATAAATCAATCCTCTAACAGGACCAAAACTTCTATATCCTCTTGGAGGATACATACAAGCTTGAACAAATCTTTCCGCCTCTTCTTTGTTACTTACCATTGGACATATAATTCCATAACAACCAGCGTCTAAAATTTTCATTATTTGGCCTGGTTCATTCCAATTTACTCTAGCAAGAGGAGTTACATCAGTTGATGAAATTGTTTGAAGCATTGGAAGTGCATTTGTGTAATCAACAAGTCCATGTTGCATATCTACAGTTAGAGAGTCCCAACCTTGATGCGCCATAACTTCTGCTGATACAGTGCTTGGTATTTGTAACCAACCATTTACAACAGGCTTACCATCAGCCATCATTTGTTTGACTTTATTTTTTCTCATTAATAATTGAGACCGAAGTGAGTGTACTTTACGTTCAAATAATCTTTGATAGCCATTGAACCACCTTCTCTTCCATAACCTGTTTGTTTTATTCCTCCAAAAGGTACTTCAGCAAATGCAATTGTTGGATGGTTCACTGCGCATGTTCCAGTTTCCATTTTTTCTGAGACTTTGTGTGCTTTTTCTAAAGAATTTGTGTAAATATAGCTTGCTAAACCAAGGTCATTGTCATTTGCTCTTTCCACAACTTCATCTGTGTTTTTAAAAGTAAGCAATGGAACTAAAGGTCCAAAGGGCTCTTCTTTAGCAATTGTAAAATTATCTTTAACATTGTCAAAAACAGTTGGTTCATAGAAATATCCTTTATTAAAACCAGCTGGTCTCTTTCCCCCACATAAAACCGTTGCTCCCTCACTTTTAGTTTTTTCTACTAATGCCTCTATTTCATTTAATCTTTTTTCTGTAGTTAAAGGTCCTAGAATTGTATCTTCATCCATTCCGTTACCAACTTTCAGTTTACTAACCTTTTCAACTAATTTTTTAGCAAATTCATCTTTTTTACTTTCATGAATATAAAATCTTGCTGGTGATATACAAACTTGACCATTATTTCTAAATTTAGCAGTAATTGCCATGTCGGTTACCTTGTTAATATCTACGTCGTCAAAAACAATGAAAGGTGAATGGCCACTTAATTCCATTGTAACTCTTTGGACTTTTTCAGCAGCTTGTTTTAAAATTAGTTTTCCAACTCTTGTTGAACCAGTAATAGAAACTTTTTTCACTATATCAGATGATATTAATTGAGATGAGATTTTAGCTGGATCACCAGATAATAAATTTACTACTCCTGGAGGAACCCCCGCATCATTTATAATATTCATAAGTTCCATTACACTACCTGGAGTAATTACATCAGGCTTACAAATTACTGAACATCCTGCAGCTAAAGCAGTAGAAATTTTTCTTGAGGATAAAACTATTGGAAAGTTCCATGGTATTAATCCAGCAACAACTCCAACAGGTTCATATTTTACATACATTCTTGTATGTTCAAATCTACTTTCAACTATCTGACCATAAATTCTTTTTGTTTCTTCAGAGTTCCACTCAAAAATATCTGCAGCTCCGCCAACTTCCCCTTTTGCTTCTGATAGTGGCTTTCCAACTTCTAATGTTAACCACTTAGCCAAAACGTCAGTTCTCTCTCTCATAAGATCGGCAATTTTTCTTATAATTTTTGATCTTTGCCAAGGTGGAGTATTTCTCCAAACTTCAAGACCTTTTTCTGCAGACTTAAGTGCTTTGTTTACATCTTCTTCACCTGCTTTAGATGCTTTACCTAAAACTTCTTCAGTTGCAGGATTTAAAACATCATAAGTTTCATTATTTTGTGATGCTTGCCATTTGCCGTCAATGAATTGTCCAAATTTGCTATACATAATTTTTATTTTGTGGTTAATTAGTTGAATATTTGATGAGAATATAACTAGAAAAATGAAAAAAATAAAGCTTACTTGCGCACATGCCTTAGTTAAACACTTAATTGCACAGAAAATCTATATAGATGGTAAGGTTGAACCTTTATTCCCAGGAGCTTTTGGTATTTTTGGACATGGAAATGTAGCATGTATTGGGCAAGCTTTAGAGGAAAATAAAGATAAACTTCCAACATTTAGAGGTCATCATGAACAAAATATGGCTTTAACAGGCATTGCTTTTTCAAGAGCAAAAAGAAGAAAGCAAATTTTTATTGCAACAAGTTCGGTTGGACCAGGATCTACAAATCTAGTTACAGCATCAGCAGTAGCGATGAGTAATAGATTGCCAATTTTATTTTTACCTGGAGATACTTATGCAAATAGAATGCCAGATCCAGTTTTGCAACAGGTTGAACACTTTTCAAATCCAGGAATGACAGCTAACGACTCATTTAAACCAGTTACAAAATATTTTGATAGAATTACAAGACCAGAGCAAATATTACAGTCACTTCCTCAAGCAATTCAAACCATGTTAGATCCAGCAGATTGTGGTCCTGCGTGTTTATCTTTATGCCAAGATGTACAAGGAGAAACATTTGAATATCCCGAAGAATTCTTTAAAGAAAGAGTTCACAATATTAGAAGACCCAAGCCAGATGATTTTCAAATTAAACAAGCTGTTGAAAGAATTAAGAATTCCAAAAACCCAATTATAATTTCAGGTGGAGGGGTATTTTATTCTGACGCCATGGAAGAGTTAAGCAATTTTGCAGTTAAACATAATATACCAGTAACTCAAACAGTTATGGGATACTCAACAATGAAAAGAGATCATTCTCATTTTGTAGGACCAATAGGAGGACTTGGAGGAAAGGCTGCAAATAATTTAGCTAAAGAAACTGATTTAGCTATTTGTATTGGTACAAAGTTAGCTGACTTTACAACTGGATCATGGGCGAATTTTGAAAATCCTCAATTTAAGTTAGTTTCAATTAATATTGCTAGACATGATGCAAATAAACATTTAGCAGACGCAGTTATTGGAGATGCAAAAGTATCATTAATAGAATTATCAAATGTACTTGGAGATTGGAGATCATCTGATAATTGGCATAAAAAATCACAAGATGAGCTTAGGTCTTGGAATGAATATGTAGATAAAGAGAGTGGTCCAACTAATCAAGATTTACCAAGTTATGCTCACGCTGTTGGAGCAATTTATAGGAATTCAGATCCAACTGATATAGCTGTTACAGCAGCAGGAGGTTTGGTCGGAGAAGTTGTTCAAGTTTGGCGGCCAAAAGAGTTAAATACACATGAGACAGAGTGGGGATTTAGTTGCATGAGTTATGAAATTTCCGGTGCTCTTGGAATTAAAATGGCAAACCCAGATAAAGATGTCATTGCATTTGTAGGAGATGGTTCATATTTATTAAACAATTCTGACATATATTCTTCAGTATTAACGAATAACAAATTAATAATTATCGTGTGTGATAATGGAGGTCATGCTGTTATAAATAGACTTCAATTGTTCAAGGGTGGAAAAGAATTTAATTGTTTATTTAATTCATCAAATGTTCAAGATTTAAAAGAAGTTAATTTTGCTCAACATGCTGCAAGTATGGGTGCAAAATCAGAACATGTTTCTAGTATTTCAGAATTAGAAGAGGCATTTAAAAGAGCTAAGCAGTCAGAAATCACTTATGTCATTTCAATCAAAACACATAGTTATGAATGGCTTGAGGGATCTGCTTATTGGGAAAGTCCTACGCTTGAAATACCAACATCAAAAGAAAATGAAGAAGCACTAAAACTCCATAAAGAAGGAAAATCAAAACAGAGACAAGGTGTTTAAAAACTTTTTATGAATAAGGTTTTTAAAATTGGTTTAATAGGTTGTGGACATATCGCTGAAACATATTTTAGAGCTGAAAAATATTTCAATAATATTAAAATTGTCAAATGTGCAGATATTAATTTGAAAGCTGCAAAACGTTGTGCATTAAACTATGGAATAAAATTTTTAACTGTAAATGAACTGCTAAAAGATAAAGAGGTTGAAATTATTTTAAACCTTACAATTCCAAAAGCGCATTATTCAATATCTAAAAATGCTTTAACAAATGGAAAACATGTATACTCTGAAAAACCATTAGCAATAAATTTAAAAGATGGAAAAGATTTAATAAAATTATCAAAGAAAAAAAAATTATATTTAGGCAATGCTCCTGATACATTTTTGGGTGGTGGAATTCAAAAATCAAAAGAACTAGTTGAAAAAAACATAATCGGAAAAATTAAATTAGGCAATGCAGTTTTTGCTTTTCCTGGAATTGAGTCTTATCATCCTAACCCTGAACCTTGGTTTGCAAAAAATGAAGGAGGCCCTGTTATAGATATGGGACCGTATTATATTACCACTTTAGTAAATCTGTTAGGACCTGCAAAAAAAGTAACTAGCACCATCATTCAAGGTCAAAAATATAGAACTATTGGTATAGGACCCAAAAAAGGAAAAAAATTTAAGGTAGAATGTCCAACTACTTATTTATCTACAATCACTTTTAAAAATAACTCCGTTATAAGATTAACATTATCATTTGATGTAATAGCTCATCAAAGAAATCACATTGAATTATATGGAGAAAAGGGCTCAATGATTGTTCCTGACCCAAACATGTTTGGTGGATCAGTGTTAACTTGTAATAAATTAGGGGAAAATTGGAGAGAATTTAAGACTACAAAAATGTCTTTGGGACGTATTAACATAAGAACACAAAGTTCTAGAGCTAACGAAGCACCAACTAATGCAAACTATCGAGGAGCTGGATTATCTGAAATGGCATATTCAATTGAGAATAAAAGAAAACATTTATGTAATGGTGAGATATCTTTACATGTATTAGAAATTATTACCTCTATTATGAAAGCAGCTAAATTTGGAACATCTGTGTCAATTAATTCTAACTGTGTAAAACCAAAAAAGTTTTTAGAAATAGATGCAAAGAAATTACTTAAATAAATAGACCGTGAATAAACATATAGTTATTTCTGATCCATATCCAAGAAGATTAGATTTAATCTTTTCAAGAAAAAAACTTAAGGAATTAAAATTAAAATATAAATTAATAACTGCTCCTAAGTTAAATAAAAAAGATTTTTATGAAAAAAATATTCATAAAGCTACTTTTATAATGGGTCAGCCAGATCTTGATAAAAATCTTTTATCAAAAGCTTCTAAGTTGAAATGTATTATAAATGTCGAAAGTAATTTTATGGATAATATTGACTATGATTATTGCTTTAAAAAAAAAATTGATGTCATTGCTACATCACCTGTTTTTTCAAAGCCTGTTGCTGAAATAGCCTTAGGTATGACTTTGTCTTTATTAAGAAATATACATAATGCTCATTTTGATTTTGTAAAAGGTAAAGAAAAATATGGTTTAAAGAGTAATTTGAATGCTTCCCTTTTGACAAATAAAAAAATTGGTTTACTTGGTTTTGGAGATTTAGCTAAGGCGCTTTATCCATTGCTGATACCATTTACAAAAAATATTAATGTTTATGACCCTTGGGTTCCAAATAAAATAATAAAAAAAGCTGGTTTTAAGTCTATTAATTTAAATAAAATGTTTAGTGATTGTGAGATTATTTATGTTCTAGCAACTGTCACAACCAAAAACAAAAATTTAATAAGCAAAAAATTATTAAATAAAATGAAACCTAAATCAGTTTTTGTTTTAATGAGTAGAGCAGCAATCGTTAATTTTGTGGACCTAAAAAAAAGAATTAAAAAGGGAGATATATATGTCGCAACAGATGTATTTCCTGAAGAACCTGTAAAAAAAAATGATCCAATTAGAAAGCTTAAAAATATATTGTTTTCAGCTCATAGAGCCGGAGCTTTAGAACAGGCTTTTTTCGAAATGGGTGATATTGTTCTAAAAGATATGAACTTAATTTTAAAAAAAATGCCTCCAAAATTCTGCAAAAGGGCTCAAAGAAAAACGGTAAATCTGTTAGCCTCAAAACCTGTTGCAATTAACTGATTTTTTTATATTTTCTTCACTTATGTCATCAATTAATCAATTACTTCTAGAAGCAAAAAGTGTAACAAAATATTTTGGAACCATAACAGCTCTCGAGAATGTAAATTTAAAGATACATGCAGGAGAATGTCTTGGTGTTGTGGGCGATAATGGAGCTGGAAAATCAACTTTAATGAAGGTTTTATCAGGGCTATACAAACCAAGTGCAGGCTCATTATTCTTTGACGGTAAAGAGAAGATTTTAGAAAGTCCAAAAGACTCTCAAAATTTAGGTCTAGAGATGGTTTATCAAGACTTGGCATTAGCTGGAAATCTTCCAATAGGTGAAAATATTTTTTTAGGACGTGAACCAACTAAAAATCTTGGACTACTTAAATTTCTAGATTATAAAAAAATTAAAGAACTTACTGATGCGCATCTTGGTAAATTAAAAATTAATGTCAAAAGTGCTGATCAAAAAGTAGAAGAACTTTCAGGTGGTCAAAGGCAAGCAGTTGCAATTGCAAGATCAACAGCATTTAATGCTAAAGTTGTAATAATGGATGAACCAACTGCTGCACTTGCAATTAAAGAAGTTGGTAAAGTTCTAGACCTTATAAATAGTTTAAAACAAACAGGTGTTGGAGTAATAGTTATCAGTCATAGAATGGATGATATTTTTGCCGTGTGTGATCGTGTGATGGCCTTATTCCAAGGAACAAATTTTGCAGAATCTGAATTATCTAAAACTTCAAGAGATGAAGTAATAGGTTGGATTATGGGTAAAAAATAATTATGGAAAATAAAGATCAAGAAAAAAATTCACTATATTTAAAAATAATGCCATACCTTGAAAAGTATGGAATATTATTGCTACTGGTAATAATGATTGTAGTAATGCACTTCCTTCAGCCAGACGTTTTCTTGTCTTGGAGAAATGTTACCAACGTATTCAAACAAATTTCTTGGCAATCGATGTTAGCATTAGGTGTGTTTATGGTGATAGTTACAGCAGGGATTGATTTATCGGTTGGATCCATAATGATGTTGTCGTTAATGATCCTCGCAATAGTCGCAAAAGCAGGGGCACCCTGGTATATCGTAGTAATAACCCCTTTGATCGCAGGATTTTTATGTGGTCTATTTAATGGATTAGGAATAACTCTATTGAGGATGCCTCATCCTTTCATAATGACTTTAGGTACATTGTATATTTTTAGAGGTACAGGGAATTTAATTTCAGGTGGAACACCAATAAGTGGTTTTACAGACGAAGTTAGATATCTTGGTCATGGACGGATTGATTTAACCTGGCTTGGTTTAGAAAAATCACAATATTTACCAGTCAGTTTAGTTCTCATTGCAATTGTTTATATAATTTTTTGGATATTTATGAACAAAACTCGAACAGGAAAATGGATTTATGCAATTGGAGGAAATCCTAATGCTGCAAGAGCCTCTGGTATAAACGTTAATAAAATTCTTGTAATAGTCTACTCACTTTGCGGTTTTTTATCTGGAATTGGAGCACTTATTTTAGCTGGACGAACAGACTCGGGATATCCAAACGCTGGATTACAATCTGAGTTAGATGCAATAGCAGCATGCATTATTGGTGGAGCGAGTTTTTTTGGAGGAAGAGGTACAGTTCTTGGAGTTTTTGCAGGTGTAATGATCATGGGTATTTTAAGAAATGGTCTTAATCTGATGGATGTAAGTTCATTTTGGCAACAGGTTCTAATCGGATCTATTATAGTATTAGCAGTATATATCGACGTTCTTAGAAGAGATCTTGGGACAAGAAAATAGCACACTTAATAGTTGTAATTGTAAATTTGATTGTCTTTTATAAACAGTTGAATTTTTTTTAAAAATTTAATTAAATTAATTTTTAATAATTATTAAAGGGGTAAAAATATGAGAGAACTAAACAGAAAAATTGTTGTTTTCATTTCAGCGATTTTTTTATTGATTAGCATGGGGTCAGTATCTTTTGCTGACGGACATGGTAAAAAAATCTTATTCAGTATTAAAGGACCTGGTTCTGGAAACCCATTCTGGGCTTCTGTTACAAAAGGTGCTGAAGAAGAGGCAAAAAAATTAGGAGTAAAATTAATTTTAATTGCTCCTCCACAAGAAGGTGATGTACAAGCTCAGATAAACCAAGTTGAGGACCAACTTGCAAAAGGTGTTGATGCACTTGCACTTGCACCAGGAGATCCAAACGCTTTTGCACCAATTGTAGACGATGCTATTAAAAGTGGTGTTCCAGTTGTATTTGTTGATACAAAAGGAATTAATGAAGGTGTAACTTTCATTGGGACAAATAATATGAACGGTGCAGAATTAGCTGCAAAATTTATTTGTGATAAAACTCCAAAAGGATCTGATGTTGCAATTCTTACTGGAATTGAGTCTCAATCAACTGCATTACTAAGAAGAGATGGTGCAATCAAAGGATTTAAAAACTGTGGTTTGAACCTTGTTGCTACTCAAACAGCTGAGTGGGATACTGCAAAAGGTAGATCAGTTACTGAGTCAATCATTTTGAAAAATCCTAATATCAAAGCGATTTTTGCTTCTAATGACAATATGGGATTAGGTGCAATGCAAGCATTAAAAGATGCTGATATGAATGATGTGATCGTTGTTGGTTTTGATGCTACTCCAGATGCAGCTACAAGCATCCTAAAAGGAGAGATGACTGCAACAATAGCTCAGTTCTCATACAACATGGGCGCATATGGAGTTAAATATGCTCTTGAGCTAGCTAACGGTGGAAGTATTGATCCTAATATTGATACTGGTACACAATTAGTAACAACAGAAAACGCTAACGATTTTAAATAATCTTTAGAAAAATTAAATAAAAAAGGGTGAAATTTTATTTCACCCTTTTTTTTTATATATTATAGTTGCAAAATGCTAATTAAAATTAATCCAATTTTAAGCCCTGAGCTCCTTTATCAGTTAAGGGCAATGGGTCATGGCGATAAACTTGTTTTAACTGATGCTAATTTTCCAGCATATTCTCACTCTTTAAATAATAAAGTAATTAGACTAGATGGAGTAGATATTTATGAAGCCACAAAGGCTATTCTTTCTGTTTTTCCATTAGATAGTTTCATTGATTCAGCTGCAAACAGAATGCAGGTTGATAACAAACCTGATGAATTAACTGATTGTCATAAAGATTTTATTAAAGCTGTAAAAGAAACTTCTGGAGAAAATTGGAAGATAGGTTCAATTGAAAGACAAGAATTTTATAAAGAGGCAAAAAAATCTCAATTAATAGTATCAACCTCAGAAATGAGACCGTATGGGTGTTTTATATTAACTAAGGGAGTAATTAAACCAGATGGTAGTGTTTGGGTTCTTGATAAATAATGAGCTCAATATGTATATTTGGAGTATTTGTAGCTGATCTTTGTTTTTTTGCTGACAAAATTCCAATCAAGGGTGAAACAGTTTTAGGTAAAAATCATATAGTTGGTCCAGGTGGAAAAGGGTCAAACCAAGCTATCGCTGCTGCAAGACTTGGCGGAAATGTAAATTTTATAACTAAGATAGGAGATGATCAAAATGCCAAGATGGCTCTTAAGTTGTATGAGGAGGCTGGAATTAATACAGATTCAATAATTAAAGATCCAAATCAGTCAACAGGTGTTGCAGGTATAATGATAAATGAAAAAACAGGGGATAATGCAATTAATATTGTACCTGGAGCTGCTGGTTCTATATCTAATGAAGATATTGATAACAATATTGAGTTTATAAAAAAATCAGAAATTTTTTTAACTCAATTAGAAACACCTAATGAAGTAACTAGTTATGCCCTCAATAGAGCAAAAGAGACAGGATCTATTACAATTTTTAATCCGGCACCTGCATCAGACATAAAAGAAAGTGATTTTAAATGTATTGATTATTTTACTCCTAATGAAACTGAAGCAAGTTTTTATTTAGGTAAAAAGGTTGAGAATAAAACAGAAATTGAAGAGTCTGCAAAAACTTTTTTAGAAAAAGGAGTAAAAAATATTATCATTACATTAGGTCCAAAAGGCCTCTACTTTGCAAACTCTGAGGAGAGTTTTTTTATAGATGTTTATAGTTTAAAGGATAAAGTTATAGATACAACTGGAGCAGGCGATGCCTTTAACGGAGCGTTTGCATATGCTTTATCCAATAAATTAAAAATTAAAGATGCTCTAGAATTTTCAAATAAAGTAGCTGCAATTTCCACAACAAAAGCAGGCGCAGCTAATGCAATGCCAAAACTTGATGAAGTAGAAGCTTATTAGTTATTCTATTATTTTGAAATCAGACTTAAATTTATCAGTAATTGTTAAACCTAGACCGGGTTTGTTATCATCTAAATTTATATATCCATTTTTAGGGGCAGGATCACCTTCAAAAATGTAATAAAATAATTCATTGCCAATTTCTACGTCATGGACTGGAAAAAATTCAGATATTGGACAATTAAAATTTGACATTGTTAAATGATAATTATGCATTTGACCAGCATGAGGAATAACTGGCACTTGATAAGCTTCTGCCAATGCATTTATTTTATTTGCAATTGTAAATCCACCAACTCTATTATTGTCATATTGAATATAGCTGACTGCTTTAATATCCAATAAGTGTTTAAATCCAAATAAGTTGAATTCATGTTCTCCACCAGAAATTGGAATTGCATTCATATTATTTAATTCTGCATAGCCATGAATATCATCTGCTATTACAGGTTCCTCCAACCATCTAGGGTTAAATTTTACTAATTTAGGGATCATCCTTTTTGTATAATCTAAGTTCCAACCCATATAACATTCCATCATTAGGTCGGTATCATATCCAATAACTTCTCTAACTGCTTCAGCTAGCTCAATATTTTTTTTCATACCATCAGGTCCATCTTTTGGCCCCCATCCAAATCTCATTTTAAACATTTTAAAACCTTGCTTAACATAGCTTTCAGCTTCTTTTTGCAAGTCGTTGATTGGTTGGCTGTAAAGTTTAGATGCGTAAACAGGAATTTTTTCTTTTGTTCTCCCACCTAATAATTTAAATACAGGTTTATTTGTAATCTTTCCCATTATATCCCAGAGTGCAATATCAATTGCAGAAATAGCTACCATTCCCAATCCTCTTCTTCCCCACGCATGCGTTCTTCTATACATTTTTTCCCATATATAAGAATAATCAAAAGGATCTTCACCTATTACTAAAGGAGTTAAATAAGTATCGATTGTTTTTTTCACTAATTGTGGTGCGAGTGCTGCGTTTCCAATTCCAACTGTACCATCGTCTGTTTCAATTTCACATATTAACCATTCATGAAACCTAAAAGAGCCCATAGCATCTGATTTTTCAAACAAAAGGTCTGATGCATTTGTGCAAAAATTGTTTTGTGGAGGAACTGTTTTACCATTCCATTGATATACCTTGGTACGAATACTTTTTATTTTAGACATTTAATTGTTTTTATTTTCTGCCATTGTTAATGCAATTTTAAATGAATTCAAAGTAGGTTCTAAGTTTGCCACATTTTTACCTGCAATATCAAACGCTGTACCGTGAGCAGGAGTGGTAATAGGTAAAGGTAAACCTCCTTGAACGGTTACTCCTCGATCAAATCCAAATGCTTTTAAACCTGATTGTAAAGCATCATGATACATACCAACAATACAATCATGATTTCCATCTTTATAAGCAGTAATAAAAGAAGTATCACACGGCAAAGGTCCATCAGCATTAATACCTAGTTTTTTTGCCTCTTCTATTGCGGGTATAATTTCTTCTTTTTCCTCAGTTCCAAATTCAGCATGAGGATTCAGTGCTTGAACTGCTACTCTTGGACTTTTAATACCATTTAATTTCATAGCTTCATTTATAAGTTTAATTGGCTTAATAATTTTTTCTTTTTTTACATGTTCTGGAACTTCTTTTATTGGAATATGTGATGATACCCTTGCTGTCCAAAAATTATCAATAACATTAAATTCACAAAAAAAATTTTTAACCTCTAACTTTTCAGCCATTAAATGTAATTCATCAGAATATTTATTTCCTCCAAGTTTAAGACTTGTTTTATTAAAAGGTCCAAAGTTTATTGCATGAATTTTATTTTCTTTAGCAAGATCTAAAGCTAAATTTAGCGAAGCTAAGACGCTTTCTCCCGCCTCTTTAGAGCACTCAGATAATTTATAATTATGATTTTTACCATTAGAGATATCTAGAAAAAATTTATTACCCTTCGCAAAATCAATATTATTGAAATCTTCTACAAAATTTAGATTTTGTGATTTGCCTGAAATTTTATTTCCACTTTCTAATATATTTTTTTCACCTATGATAATTAAATTAGCCTTGTTAGTGATTTCCTCTGACAATAGTTTTGAGACCAATTCGGGACCTATACCAGAAGGGTCCCCTAAAAGAACTGCTATGTTAATTTTATTTTGAGCCATTTTTTACTTTACGCTATGTATCAGATTATGTTTATATATTTAAATATAAATTAACTAAAAAGAGGGAAATAATGAAAAAAAGTTTTAAATTATTTTTAGCTGCCGCATTTTTGGTAACTGAATTTTTTGTTGTTGCACTTCCACTTATGATTACTTCTGCAAAAGCAGATGGTCACCCAATTCAAGCTATTACACACGCTGGTTTTGGTGGTGGTACAGACGTAACTACTAGAATGATGTTGTTAAGAACTAGAAGGTATCTAAAACAAGATATGCAATTAGTTAACAAGAAGGGTGGTGGTGGAGCTGCATCTATGGATTACATGATGACTTTACCAGCAGATGGTCAACATACTTTAACTTGGACTACAGGACATGCTGTTTCTATGGCATTAGGAAAAACAAAAGTTAAATTAAGTGATATGCAACCACTTGCTAGAGGAACTGATGATCCTCAATTATTTGTCGTAAATTGTAAAAATGATATTAAAGATGCTAAAAAATTTATTAGCGCTCAAAAATCAAAATCATTAAAATATGGTACTACTCACGTTGGTGGTATTGATGATGTAAGTGCTATCGCTTTTACAAAAAAAGGAAAATTAACAGACCCAACAATTGTTCCTTATAAAGGTGTTGGTCCTATTAAAACTAATCTTATCAAAGGAGATATTGATGTAGGTGTTTTAAACTTGGGAGAAGCTGTAACAGAAATTGAAGATGGTACATTGTGTGTTTCAGTTGTACTTGCTAGTAACAGAATGGAAAAATTAAGTAATGTTCCTACTGCTACTGAGTTAGGAATTCCAGTTGTGCTTTCAACAGTTAGAGGTTTTGTAACAAGAAAAGGTGTTCCAGGCGATAGAAAAAAACAACTTGAAGATGCAATGATTAAAGCAATGGAACATAAATATTTCCAAAGTTTTTTAACTGATATTGGCCTTGATTCAACTAGTGTTGTTGGAGCTGATGAGTGGGGCAAGCAAATGGAAGTCATGCTTGCAGAGATGACTGCTCAACTTAAAGCTTTGGGTTACATTAATTAGTCATAAGAAAGTACATTTTTATGAATAATGTACGAAATAAAAAAAGGGCAAACAAAAGTTTGCCCTTTTTTTTTAAAGATGAATTTAAAGTTTTTTTTGTAATTATATTTGTTTCGACAATATTATTAGTAACTACTTTTACATTTGATAAGGTTCCTCCAATTTTAAATAGAGGCATACAACCTGCTACTTTCCCAAAAGGATTGTTAGTATTGATAATGTTTTTAACTGCAGTTATTTATTATCTTTCATTCAAAAATCCTTGGAAAAAAGAAAAAAAACTTCCAAAACCATTTTTTTTAACAATCTTAAGTTTTATTTTATTTATTATAATTTCTAAAACATTAGACTTTTTCTTAGCTATATCAGTACTCTCAATATTTGTTTCATACAATTGGGGTGAAAAGAGAATTTTTTATTTATTATTAGTTGGAATTTTGTTTCCATTAGTAGTTTTCATATTTTTTGAAATGATATTGGGACTTAGATTTCCTCCAGGAATAATTACAAACCTTTATTATTACTAGTATGGACAATCTTTTATTAATGATGGCACCTTTGTTTAGTTCTAAGTTGTTAATTGTTTTAATTTTTGGGACTTTATTTGGATTGATCTTAGGCGTTCTACCAGGATTAGGCCCTACAACTGGTGGTGCATTAATTTTACCATTTACTATGACTTTAGACCCTCTTTCAGCAATAGTTCTCTTAACATCAATTTACTGTGCTGGAACATACGGCGGTGCAATCACTGCAGTTTTAATAAATACCCCTGGAACTCCAGCAGCAGCAGCCACTTGTCTAGATGGTTATCCCCTAGCTCAAAAGGGGGAAGCGGGAAGAGCCTTGGGTATGGCAACAGTTTCAAGCACAGTGGGTGGAATTTTTAGCGTAATAGTTTTGGTATTTTTTGCACCTGTTTTAGCTCAACTTGCCTATGAATTTGGTCAACCAGAATATTTTGCGTTAGCTATTTTTGGTTTAACAATGCTAGCATCAATTGGTGAAGGAAGTCCGATCAAAAATTTAATCGCTGGTGCGTTTGGAATTTTAATTTCTACTATTGGAAAAGATTTTATGACTTCAATTGATAGATTTACTTATGGTATAAATGAGCTTTCTGTAGGAATAGGATTTATACCAGTTGTAGTAGGTTTATTTGCAATAAGCGAAATGTTAACTCAGTCTACACTTCTTGATCAAGTTTTCAAAAGAGTTGCACTAAAAGCGGTAAAACTTCCATCCTTAGATGATTATAAAAAAACTTGGAAAACTATTCTTAGATCTAGTGGTATTGGTTCGTTTATTGGAGTTTTGCCAGCTGAGGGTGGGACTGTAGCATCCTTAATTGGTTATTCAGAAGCAAAAAGATTTTCTAAAGAGCCAGAAGAATTTGGAAAAGGGTCAATAGAAGGTATTGCCGGTGCTGAGGCAGCAAATAATGCTGCTACAGGTGGTGCAATGGTTCCAACGTTAGCATTAGGAATACCTGGAAGTGCTACAACAGCAGTCATATTAACTGGGCTTATAATTCACGGTGTAAGACCAGGTCCAGATCTATTTAGAGAGCAACCAGACTTTTTGTATGGAATTTTTGGGGCAATGTTAATTGCTAATGTTTTATTTTTTATTTTTGGATTTTTTGGTGCAAAATTATTTGCAAGAATAACTCTTGTTCCTAACAAAATTTTATGGCCTATGATATTTGCTGTATCTGTGTGTGGTACTTATTCTTTAAGTCAGTCAATAATTGATGTTTGGATTATGTTATTTTTTGGTGTGCTTGGATTTTTTATGAGAAGATTTGGTTTTTCAGTTGTTCCAGTAATTATAGGATTAATTTTAGGAGAATTAGTAGAAGGAACCTTAAGACAATCTTTAGTTATTTTTGATGGAAATTGGCTGATGTTTTTAACAAGACCTATAGCTTTAACCTTTTTTATTTTATCTTTAATTGCATTAGCTTTTCCTTTATTAAGGTCAAAAAAACAAAAAAAATAGTATGATTAATTTTGATTTAAAAAATAGAGTTGCAGTTGTTACAGGAGGAGCTCAAGGATTTGGTTTAGCTATCACAGAAAGATTTATTGAATCAGGGGCAAGTGTAGTGATTTGGGACATTGATGAGGAAGCAATTAAAACAGCAATCAATAAAATTAATTCAGATAAAGTTTCATACCAAATTGTTGATGTTGGAAATTATGAGAATATAGAAAAAAATTTAGCCGAAATCGAAAAAACACACAAAAAAATTGACATTTTTATCAATAATGCAGGCGTTGCAGGAAAAAATACCACGGTAGTTGATTATCCACTTGATGAATGGAAGAGGGTTATAGACCTAAATTTAAATGCAGTATTTTATTGTTGTAAAGCAGTTACCCCCTACATGATAAAGAATAATTATGGAAGAATTGTAAATATTGCATCAATTGCAGGAAAAGAAGGCAATCCTAACGCTAGTGCTTACAGCACTTCTAAAGCAGGAGTAATAGGTTTAACAAAGTCATTGGGAAAAGAATTAGCATTAAAAAATATTGCAGTTAATTGTGTTACTCCAGCAGCAGCAAAAACAAGAATATTTGATCAAATGACCGAGGAACATATAAATTATATGTTATCTAAAATTCCTAGAAATAAATTTGCAAAAGTTAATGAATTAGCTTCCCTTGTGACTTGGTTATCAAGTGAAGAAAATTCATTTTCAACAGCTGCTGTTTTTGATTTGAGTGGTGGAAGAGCAACTTATTAATTTATGCAAATAGGTATTGATGTTGGAGCTACAAAAATTGAAAGTGTAGTTTTAGATGAAAAAGGAAACGAAAGTCACCGTGAGAGAACTGATTGTCCAAAAGACTACTTTCAAATTATAAAAACAATTAAAGAAATTAACAAAAAGTTAGAGAAAGAATTCAACAAAGAACTACCGATTGGTGTTTGTCATCCTGGCATTCATTCACCTCAAACAGGATTAGTTAAGAACGCTCCTAACTGTTATTGGTTAGAAAAAAAACCATTTCAAAATGATCTGAGAAAAGAATTAGGTAAGGAGGTATTTTGTGAAAATGATGCCAATTGCTTTGCTTTGTCTGAAGCTTTAGATGGGGCAGGAAAACATTATAAAATTGTTTATGGAATTATTATTGGCTCTGGGGTAGGTGGTGGTTTAGTAATAGACAAAAAAATTGTTAGTGGACCAAATGGAGTAGCAGGTGAATGGGGACACAATCAAATTAACCATTTAATTTCCAAAAAAGAAAATTTCGATTCTACCAATCTAAGAGAGGGTGAGATTGAGAGTTTTATGTCAGGCTTAAGTTTAGCAAAAAAATTTAATAAAAAATTCAAAAAAAATTTAAAGACGAATGAAATTTTTAATTTATATAGAAAGCATGATTTAGATGCTGAAGATTTAATAGATAATTTTAAAGTAAATTTAGCAATGTCCTTAGCAAATATAATTAACATTCTTGATCCCGATTGTTTTGTTTTTGGCGGGGGTGTTTCAAATGAAATTGATTTTTTAAGTGAAATCGAAACTATCGTAAGAAAATTTGTAACTGGTAGAGAGTATGAAGGTGTATTTCTTAAGCCAAAGTACGGAGATGCTAGTGGCGTTAGAGGTGCTGCAAGATTAGGAAGAAAATCAATCTATTAATATTATATATCAATTAATAGTTGTATTTTTTTTTCTTGTAGTCTTTTAATAAATCAATCTATAATTGTTTTTTTTAAGTTAACTTAATTTAACAATAAAGAGGGAAATATATGAAAAAAATGCTAATTGCTTTAATAGCGTTTGCATTCACTTCTACATCTTCTTTTGCAGGACCAAAAATTGAGGTTTTGCACTGGTGGACATCAGGTGGTGAAGCAGCTGCACTTAAAGTATTAAAAGATGATTTTGCTGCAAACGGTGGTGAATGGTTAGACATGCCTGTAACAGGTGGTGGTGGAGATGCTGCCAACGTTGCACTTAAAGCAAGAATAGTTGCAGGAGATCCTCCTTCAGCTTCTCAAATTAAAGGTCCAACAATTCAAGAATATGATCAAGAAGGAGTAGTTGCTCCATACAACATTGATCCAATTGCTCAATCAGAAGGTTGGGATGGATTATTAGATCCTATGATTGCTGCAGTTCACAAATGTCAGAATAACAGTGGTCCATATTGTGCGGCTCCAGTAAACATTCATAGAATTGATTGGATGTGGGCTAACAAAGCAGTATTTGATGCTAATGGAATTTCAGTTCCTACATCTTGGGATGAATTAAATGCAGCAGCAGAAAAACTTCAAGCTGCAGGTATCATTCCTTTTGCACATGGTGGTCAAGCTTGGCAGGACGCAACAGTCTTCGAAGCAGTAGCTATGGGTATTGGTGGAAATAACTATTACAAAAACTGTTATGTAGATCTTAAAGAAACTTGTTTAAGAAGTGAGACAACTGTAAAAGTTTTTGACCAAATGAGAAAACTTCAAGGTTTCACTGATGAAGGTAGCCCAGGAAGAGATTGGAACGTTGCTACTGGAATGGTTATTGAAGGAAAAGCTGGTTTTCAGATTATGGGTGACTGGGCAAAAGGTGAATTTACTGCTGCTGGAAAAGTACCAGGCGTAGATTACTATTGTGCTGCAACTCCATCTAATAATGGATACTTGTACAATGTAGATAGCTTTATATTCTACAAAACAAGTGACCCGGACAAACAAGAAGGTCAAAAATTATTAGCTAAATTAATGATGGGTAAAAACTTCCAAAAAGTTTTCAACTTATACAAAGGATCAATTCCAGCACGTTTAGATGTACCAATGGATGAATTTGATAAATGTGCAAAAACATCTAATTCTGACATCAAAACTGCAGGAGCAAGTGGTGGATTAGTTCCAAGTTTTGCTCATGGAATGGCTCAAGGTAATACTATGAAAGCTGCTTTACAAGATGTGATTACAGAACACTTTAATTCTGACATGTCTTCAGTTGATGCAGCAAATGCTTTGGCTGATTCAGTATTAGATAATATGTAAAATACAAAAATTAAGGCCACCTAATTTTTAGGTGGCCTTTTTTTTTAATCAAAATTAGAAAATATTTATAATGCTCAAGTGGCTAGAAAAAAACCTACCTAAAATCGTAATGGCCCCAGCTGTTGGATTAATTGGTTGGTTTGTCTATGGTTTTGTACTTTGGACCTTATATATATCTTTTACAAATTCTAAAATCTTGCCCAAGTATGAACTTTGGGGAGTAGGTCAATATGTTAAACTTTGGGGTTCTAGAAAATGGCTTATTGCAGTTGATAATCTTCTTATTTTCACAGCTTTATTCTTAATTTTTTGTGTTGTGATTGGAATTATTCTTGCAATATTTCTAGATCAAAAAATTAGGGCAGAAGGTGTCTTGAGAACTATTTATCTATATCCTATGGCTTTATCATTTATCGTTACAGGAACAGCTTGGAAATGGATTTTAAACCCAACCCTTGGTATCCAAAAAATGTTTATCGATTGGGGATTTGAAAACTTTACATTTGATTGGTTGGTCAATCGAGAAATGGCCATCTACACCATTGTGATCGCAGGTGTTTGGCAATCAGCAGGCTTTGTAATGGCATTATTTCTAGCTGGGTTGAGATCAGTGGAAGATGAAATCGTTAAAGCAGCCAAAATAGATGGCGCAAATTTATTCACAGTTTATTGGAAAATTCTACTACCAATGATGAGACCAGTTTTTTTTACAAGTTTTGTAATTTTGGTTCATATATCAATTAAAAGTTATGATCTTATTGTTGCGTTAACCCAGGGTGGTCCGGGTATATCTACAACCATGCCTGCATTATATATGACACAAACTGCATTTCACAAAAGTCAAGTTGGTTTGTCAGCAGCGAGCGCGATGATGATGTTTATGGCAGTAGCAGCTGTGATTATACCTTATTTATATTCTGAATTGAGGAGAGAAAATGCAAGATAAAACTCACTCTTCATATAAACAGCTTGAACAAAAATCTAAATATACAAATATGTTTTTAAGATGGTTTTTATATTTTGTTTTAGTAATTTTTGCTTTGTATTTTATTTTTCCCTTGTATGTAATGGTTGTTACTTCATTAAAAACAATGGAAGAAATCCGTCAAGGAACACTTCTAACTTGGCCAAGTGGATTAAATTTTGACTCTTGGTTAGTTGCATGGGGTGGAAGAGGATATGGTGCAGGTGATACTTTCTTAAAACCATATTTTTGGAATTCAATTAAAATGGTTGTTCCAGCAGTATTCTTTTCTACTTTTATTGGTGCGATGGCTGGATATGTTTTAACAAAATGGAGGTTTAAGGGAGACAAATGGGTTTTCCTTTTCTTATTGTTTGGTTGTTTTATTCCTTATCAAGCTATCTTATTACCCATGGCTAGAACTCTTGGAGTTCTAGGAATATCGAATTCTGTAATTGGACTTGTTTTGGTTCATACAGTTTATGGTATTCCCTTTACAACTTTATTTTTTAGAAATTTTTATGTTTCTATTCCTTCTGAATTAGTAAAAGCTGCTAGAATAGATGGAGCAGGATTTTTTAAAATATTTTTTAAAATTTTACTTCCAGTATCAACTCCAATCATAGTAGTAACAATAATCTGGCAATTCACACAAATTTGGAACGACTTTTTGTTTGGCTCAACATTTTCATTTGGAGAAGCAGCTCCAATACAAGTTGCTTTAAACAATATGGTTTTATCAAGTACTAGTGTTAAAGAATATAATGTAGACATGGCATCTGCTATTATTGCAGGAATTCCAACACTTATTGTATATGTTCTAGCAGGTAAATATTTTATTAGAGGATTAACTTCAGGAGCAGTAAAAGGATAGGGATGAAAACATTAAAAATAGAGGAATTATCAAAAAACTTTGGATCAACTGAGGTTTTAAGGAAAATTAATTTAGAGATAGATGAAGGTAATTTCTTAGTTCTTTTAGGTCCTTCTGGATGTGGAAAATCAACCTTATTAAATATTATTGCAGGATTAGAAACTATTAATGAAGGAAATGTTCACATAGATGATTACAATGTAAGTAAAGTAGAGCCAAAAGACCGAAATATTGCAATGGTATTTCAATCTTATGCTTTATACCCATCTATGAATGTACGTGAAAATATGATCTTTGGTCTTAAACAAGCTAAAGTTTCAAAGGAGAAAATCGAAGAGCAATTGGAAAAAGTATCAAAATTTTTACAAGTAGATGCTTTGTTAGAGAGAAAGCCATCACAATTATCTGGCGGACAAAGACAGCGTGTTGCAATAGGAAGAGCATTAGTTAGAGAACCAAGAATATTTTTATTTGATGAACCTTTATCAAATTTGGATGCAAAGTTAAGAGTTGAGATGAGACGAGAAATTAAAAAACTTCATCAGCAACTTAAAACAACAGTAGTTTATGTAACGCACGATCAAACAGAAGCTATGAGTTTAGGTACAAATATTGCAATTATGAATCATGGTGTAATTCAGCAAAATGATACACCTGAAAATATTTATAATAAACCTAGCAATACTTTTGTGGCAGACTTCATAGGCTCTCCATCAATGAATTTAATAAAAGGTAATTTAAAAGAGAGTTCAAATAAAGTTTCATTTATTACTAACGGATCAAATATTGAAATTCCAATAAACGGATATGATTTTAAAGAAAAGTCTAATTTAGATAATAAAGAGGTTTTTTTTGGTATAAGACCAGAACATATATTTTTTAAAAAATCTAATGAAGAGGATTTTGAGATTAATTTAAGAGCAGATTTAAGTGAATATATTGGACATGAACAGATAATGACCTTTAATTTTGAAAATCAAGAGGTGTTAGCTAAGTTTCCATCAACAGTAAAAATAGATTTATCAAAAAATACAAAATTGTTTTTTGATTTAACTCAAATTTCATTATTTGATGCTAAAACAGAGGAGAGAATTTAAATGAAAGTAAAATATTTTGACTTAAAAAATAAAAAAGTTTTTATTACTGGAGGTGGCTCAGGTATTGGAGCCTCAATAGTTGAACATTTTTGTGAGCAGGAATGTGATGTTTATTTTGTTGATATCAATAAGAAAGACTCAAATAAATTAATTAAAGATCTTAAAAAAAAAGGTCTTAAAGTACCTCATTTTATTGAATGTAATCTTATCAAAATCAAAAAATTACAAACTATCATTCAAAAAATAATTGAATCAAAAGGACCTATCGATATTTTAATAAATAATGCAGCTAATGATGACAGGCACTCCACAGATCAAGTAGATGAAAAATATTGGAATAACAGAATGGATGTAAATTTAAAACATTTTTTCTTTACAATTAAAGCAGTTTTAAAAGGAATGATTAAAAATAAAGGTGGCGCTATCGTAAATTTAAGTTCAGTTTCATGGATGTTGGGAGAGGGTGATAAAGTCGCTTACGAGACAGCAAAGTCTGCGGTTATTGGATTGACTAGATCTTTCGCGAGAGAATTTGGTAAATATAATATTAGATGCAATTCAGTTACTCCTGGATCAATTGCTACTGAGAGACAAATAAAGCATTGGCTAACTCCAAAGTATAAAAAATTTATTCTTGATAAGCAGTGCTTGAAGAGACAGCTTAAACCTGATGATGTGGCAAGTTTAGTTGTTCATCTTTCATCCGACGTATCATCAGGATGTACGAAACAAAACTTTATTATAGACGCTGGTATCACTTAAAATTTATATAAGTGTCTAAGAAAATTAAAATATCTGTTGTTGGAATAGGTTTAATGGGACTTCAACATATTAGAGCTATACAAAAATCAAAATTAGCATCTCTTCACTCAATTGTTGAAATAAAAAAAACTGGGATAGAATTATCTCAAAAATTCAATGTACCACTTTATAAAAATATTAAAATTTTATTAGCAAAAGATAAACCCGATGCAGTGATAATTGCAACACCCAATGTTCTACACGAAACTGATACTGTTCGATTTTTGAAATCTAAAATTCCTGTATTATTAGAGAAGCCGATTTCAGATAATATTAAATCTGCAAAAAAAATTATTAATAGTGCACGCTCAAATAAAACTTCATTACTGATAGGATATCATAGACGCCATAATTCAATTGTTAATAACGTTAAAAAAATAATAGAAAATAAAAAACTTGGAAAAATTGTGTCTGCAAATATTTTATGCTGGCTATATAAACATAAAAAATATTTTAATGAAAAATGGAGAGTAAGAGAAGGTGGTGGTCCATTAGGTATTAATTTAGTTCATGATATTGATATGATTTGTTATTTACTCGGTCCTGTTAAGTATGTTCAGGCATTTAAATCAAATAATATTAGGAAATATAAGGTTGAGGATACAGCTTCAGTAAATTTATTTTTTAAATCTGGAACTTTATGTACTCTAAATGTATCTGATACTATAACTTCACCATGGAGCTATGAATTAACAGCTGGAGAAAATCCTGCTTATCCAATAACTGACCAATCTTCATATTTTATTGGAGGAACAAGAGGCTCTGTTCAATTTCCTAATTTAAAGTTATGGTACTATAAAAAAGAAAGAAGTTGGTGGAATAATATTTTTAATAATAAAATTAAAGTTCAAAAAAGTAATGAAACTTTGATTAATCAGATCGATCACTTTTCAAGAGTAGTTTTGAAAAAAGAAAAACCAAAAGTGACTGGTAAGGATGGGTTAAATTCTTTAATAATTTTTGATGCAATAAACAAAAGCTCTAAATCAGGTAAAAAAATAAGAATTAATTAATTTTTTTTACCTTCTTTGTTCCTTCAACTCTAATAAACAAAACTCCAAAAATTATAATTCCAATAAGACCAATTATTTTACTTATATCTGCCGGAACGCCAAAAATTAAAAAATTAATTATTGTTGACCAAAGCAACTGAGAATACTGAAAATTAGTTACAAATGACAAATTAGATAATTGAATTGCATAAATAATTATAAAATGACTTATAAAGCCAAAAATTCCCATAGCAACTAAACCAATCCAATAAATATTATTTTCAATTGGTACCCAATTAAATGAAATATAAATTGTAAATATCAAAGCTCCAGTAACTGCCGTATAAAAAACTGCAGAGAAAGGTTCATTGTTTCCTGAAATAAGTTTTGTAAAAAATTGATAAAGTGCCCAACATAGTGGTGGCACTATAGGAAAGATTAATTCTGGCGATAGCACTTTCATACTAGGTCCTAGAGCATAAATAATTGATCCAAAACTAAGCAACATCAAAATTGTACCTTTGGGAGACAGTATGTCTTTTAAAAAATATGCTGATAAAAGTGAAACAATTAAAGGAGCACTAAAAAAAACTACGTATATGTCAACTAAATCAAATCTTTGTAACGAGTTAAACATAAAAAAAGTTGCTGTAACCATTAATAATGATCTAATAATTTGAATTTTAAAATTTCTAGTTAAATTAAGCTTCGGCTTAAAGATTAAGAAATAGACACAAAGAGCAACAAAGTGGAAAAAAAATCTTCCCCACACAGCTTGAGTAACTGGCATAACATTTCCTAAATATTTTGCAGTTGAGTCCATACAAACAAATAAAAAAAACCCTGAAGCAGATAGAAAAATAACCTTAATTAAAGAGGCTTTTTGATTTTTTGACATGATAATTTATGAAAAATTTATCAAAAAGTTACATCACTACGCCTACTTGCCAAGGATTGAACTCCTCGTCACCGTAGCCGTTAATTTCACTTTTCGATTTATTTCCTGAAGCGGTGTTTACAACTAGATCAAATATTCTATTTCCAACTTTTTCAATGTCTTCTTTACCTTCTGCAATAGTCCCACAATTTATATCCATATCTTCTTCCATTTTTTCATACATCGCAGTATTTGTAGATAATTTTAAACTCGGAACAGGTTTACATCCAAAACATGAACCTCTACCTGTTGTAAAACAAATTACGTTTGCACCTGAAGCAACTTGACCTGTTACAGACACTGGGTCATACCCTGGGGAGTCCATAAAGTTAAAACCTTTATTTTTTAATGGTTCTGCATATTCAAGTACATCTTCTAGAATTGATTTACCACCTTTAGCAACAGCACCCAGTGACTTTTCAAGTATGGTAGTTAAACCACCTCGTTTATTTCCAGGAGCAGGATTATTATCCATTGTGCTATTATTAATTGAAGTATAGTTTTTCCACCATTTTAATCTTTCAATTAATTTATCTGCTGTTTCTTGACTGTTTGCTCTGTTAATTAGAAGATGCTCAGCCCCATAAATTTCAGGAGTTTCAGATAATATTGAACTTCCACCTTTTTTAACTAACAAATCTGCTGCAACACCTAAAGCTGGATTTGCAGTAATACCAGAGTACCCATCTGATCCTCCACATTGAAGAGCTAAAGTTAAATGACTTACAGACTGAGGAGTTCTTTTAATTTTGTTAGCTTCAGGTAATAAATTTTTTATTTGCGATAGAACTTTTTCGACAATTTTTTTTGTTCCACCTTCGTCCTGAATTGTTAAAAAATGAATTCTATTATGTTTTTTTATAGACTCATCAAACAAACTCACTTGAGCACATTCACAACCTAAGCCAATAACAAATACATGAGAAAAATTTGGATGGTTCTTAAAACCATCAATTGTTCTTTGAAACATTTGCATTCCTTCGCTTACAGTATTCATTCCACATCCAGTAGAGTGAGTAATCGGAACTATGCCATCAATATTAGGATAATCATTTAGAATGTTAGAATATTTTATTTTTTCAACAATCATTTTAGTAACAGTTGCTGAACAGTTAACTGTACTAACGATACCTATATAATTTCTAGTAGCTACTTGACCGTTATCTCTTAATATTCCATTGAAAAAGGTATCAACTTTTTCATCAACAATTGTTTTTTTATTTTTTACTTGAAATTCTCTATCAAATTCTTTGAATTCTAAATTATGAGAATGAACATGTTCACCAGCGGTAATATTTTTTGACGCAAATCCAATTATTTGATCATACTTAATTATAGGATCACCTTTGTTTATGGGTTTTAAACAAACTTTGTGTCCAAATGGTATAGGATCAATAGTGCTTATCTCTTGACCATTAATTTTCGTTTTTTCTGGTATAATAAATTGACTTACGCCTACATTATCATTTTTATTGAGTACAATTAGACTATTCATTTTTTAATTTAGGTTTTATATATCATTATAATATATTTTATTATTTTATGAAAAAGAAGAATTTAAGAAGTAAACAATGGTTTGACGACCCAAAAGATCCGGGCATGACAGCTATGTATTTAGAAAGATATCTAAATTATGGTCTTACAAGAAAAGAACTTCAATCAGGAAATCCAATAATTGGAATAGCCCAATCAGGGAGTGATTTATCTCCATGTAACAGACATTTTTTGGATTTAAGTAAAAGAATTAAAGATGGGATTAGAAGAGCAGGTGGTATTCCGATGGAATTTCCTACTCACCCAATTCAAGAAACTGGAAAAAAGCCTACTGCAATGTTGGACAGAAACTTATCATATTTATCTTTGGTTGAGATACTCTATGGATACCCACTTGATGGAGTTATACTTACAACTGGATGTGATAAAACTACCCCAGCAGCGTTAATGGCAGCTGCAACAGTTAATATTCCTGCAATTGTTTTATCTGGTGGTCCAATGCTTGATGGAAACTATAAAGGTAAGAAAGCTGGTGCAGGAACCATTATTTGGGAAGCAAGAAGATTGCATGCCAAGGGAGAAATTAATTACGAAGAATTTATGGATATGGCAGCAGCATCATCACCAAGCCCTGGTCACTGTAATACAATGGGAACAGCTTCATCAATGAATTCTGTTGCTGAGGCATTGGGAATGTCTTTACCAGGATGTGCAGTAATCCCAGCTCCTTATAGAGAAAGAGAGCAAATTTCTTTTGAGACTGGATCGAGAATTGTAAAAATGGTTCACGAAGATTTAACTCCCTCAAAAATTATGACAAAGAAAGCTTTTGAAAATGCAGTTATAGTTGCAAGTGCTATAGGAGCTTCTAGTAATTGTACAACACATTTAATTGCTATCGCAAAACATATGGGTATTAAATTTGATTTATCTAATTGGCAAAAACTTGGGCACAAAATACCTTTGTTAGCAAACTGCCAACCTGCAGGTGAACATTTAATGGAAGGTTTTTATCGAGCTGGAGGAATACCAGCAATCATGAAAGAATTAATGAAGAATAATAAAATTCATCAAAACTTAATTACTGTAACTGGTAAAACAGTTGCGCAAAATTTAAGAAAAAAAATCGATGTAGATAGAGATGTGATTAAAACTTTTAAAGATAATTTGACTGATAAGGCTGGGTTTCTAGTTATGAAAGGAAATTTCTTTTCATCAGCAATTATGAAAACCTCAGTAATTAGTAAAGAGTTTAGAGAAAGATATTTATCAAATCCTAAGCATCCTAATGTTTTTAAAGGTAAAGCAGTAGTTTTTGAGGGTCCAGAGGATTATCACCATAGAATTAATAGTAAGAAGTTAAATATTGATGAAAATTCAATTTTAATAATAAGAGGTTGTGGACCTGTTGGATACCCTGGTTCTGCTGAGGTGGTTAATATGCAACCACCAGATAGACTACTTAAAAAAGGCATTAATGCACTTCCAACTCTTGGAGATGGAAGACAGAGTGGTACCTCTGAAAGCCCATCCATTCTTCATGTATCGCCAGAATCTGCTGTTGGCGGTGATTTAGCAATAGTTAAGACAGGAGATAAAATGACAATAGATCTTAATAAAAGAAGAGTTGATCTTCAAATATCAAAGTCTGAATTTATTAAAAGAAGAAAAAAGAAAAAGATAAAGAAACTTACAAATCAAACACCGTGGCAAGAAATATCTAGATCAAATGTTGGTCAACTTGAAGACGGTGCATGTATTATGTCAAGAGATCAGTATTTAGATATCACTAAAACAAAAGGAGTTCTAAGAAACTCTCATTAGATGAAACCAAAAATTTTAGTTTCTCGAAAAATTTCTGATGGCGCTGAAGAAATATTAAAAAAAGAATTTGATGTAACTCTTAATTTAGAAGATCAACCTTACACATATGATGAATTAATAAAACTTGCTAATAAGTATGATGGTTTAATCTCAACAAGTTTTGATAAATTAGATAAAAATTTTTTTGATAATTTAAACGGAAAATTAAAAATTATTGGTCATGTTGGGGTTGGATATGACAATATTCATACACAATCAGCTAAAGAAAAAAATATCAAGGTTTCAAATACACCAAATGTATTAAATGATGCTGTAGCAGAAATAACAATCCTTTTAATTTTAGCATCTGCAAGAAGAATTGGTGAGGCTTATAATTTAGTTAAGTCAAATGCTTGGAAAGATCATAGACCAGATATTACTAAATTAATGGTAGGTAACGAAATTACAGGAAAAACTTTAGGTATAATAGGTATGGGAAGGATTGGCCAAATAGTTGCAGATAGGGCTAGAGCGTTTAAAATGAAAATAGTTTATTACAATAGAAATAAGTTAGCTAATGATTTAGAAAAAGATGCAACTTATTATCCCGATTTAAAATCAATGCTTCCAAATTGTGATTATATAAGCTTACATACTCCTGCTACCTCAGAAACTAAAAATATAATTAATTCAGAAAGTTTAAAATTATTTCCAAAACATTCAGTTTTCATAAATACTTCGAGAGGATCAACTGTAGATGATGATGCTCTAATTGAAGCTTTACAAAATAAAAAAATCTATGGAGCTGGATTAGATGTTTTCAATAATGAACCTAATCTTGATAAGAGATATTTAGAGTTAGAAAATTGTTTTGTTCTTCCTCATGTAGGTAGTGCGACACATGAAACTCGATTAGCTATGAGTATGTTGGCTGTAAAAAATATAAAATGTTTTTTCTCTCAAAAACCTCTTTTATCAGAAGTTGTTTAAACAATACAACTTATAGTTGTAATTATATAAACTAATTATTTTTCTAATTTTATTTCTGCCTTTTATTTGAATTTTTTTTCTCTTTATGTTTAAATTTAGAAAAACATAACCGAGAGGGAAAATAATGTTAAAATTAATAACAAAAATAACTGCTGCGATTGCTGTAGTGTCTATTGCTTTATTTGGTTCTGCTAATGCAAAAACTTTAAAAATAGAAACTCACTTTACAGCTAGTTCACCAAATGGTGAAGTTGCAGCTCAATTTGCTAAAAACGTAGAAAAGTTTTCTGGTGGAAGCTTAAAAGTACAAATGTTCTACTCATCATCAGTTACAGGAAAGTCTGCTGAGGTATTTAACTCTGCACAAACTGGAATTATTGACTGTGATATGACAGGTGCTGGATACCAAACTGGTAAAAATGCAGCTTTTCAATTCGCAGGCGATGTAATGGGTGGATATGACAACCCGTATCAACAATATGACTTCTTAAAGTTCCCAGGAGCTCAAGAAGCTGTTGATGCACTATACAACAAATATGGAATGACTTTAATCGGTTGGTGGATACCAGGACATGAGTCTTTAATATCTAGCAAACCAATTCCAGATGTTGCATCTATTAAAGACTTTAAATTTAGATCACCTCCAGGAATGGAAAGTATGATCTTTACAGCATTAGGTGCTAAGCCTATCGTGATGGATTTTGGTGAAGTTCCAACTGCTTTACAAACTGGTCTAATTGACGGTGCCGACTATTCATCTTTAGCTACAAACTATGCAGGTGGACACTATGAGCAAAATAAATATGCTACATATCCAGGTTTCCACTCTATGCCTGCTGACCATTTAGCTTGTAATACAAAAGTTTGGAATAAGTTAAAGCCTCATGAAAAAGGTGCAATGCTAGCAGCAATCGAAATCTGCGGTAGAACAATCACTAGTTTAGTTGAGAGAAAAAATGCTGAAGCAGTTAAAGCTTTAACTGCTATGGGTGTTACTCTTCATGACTGGTCTAGAGAAGATAGACTTAAGTTCAGAAATGCTGCTTTAGGCGCTTGGGAAGAGTGGAAGAAAAAATCTCCTGAAGCTGCTGCTCTTATTGAGATACACAAAGCTTACATGAAAGCTAACGGTATCCTATAATTATTAGCAACATAAAAAAATACTGAAGGGCCTGAGAGGGCCCTTCTTATTAAACAATTTTTTTGCCAATGGACGATAAAGAGCTTCAAGATAAACAATTAAAAGAGCAAAGTGAAAAAGTTGCAAGTAAAGACGATTTTCCAATATTTTGGATAGATAGAATTTCTCTATTTTTAAGCCATACAATAAAATATTTAATTCCTGTAATAGTATTTGTGATGATGTACGAAATTTTCATGAGATATGTCTTGTTTAAACCTACCTTATGGGCCAATGAATTATGCTTATGGTTGGCTGGCGTTTGTTATTTAGTCGGAGGCATATATGCAACAAGATTAAGAAGCCATATTAGAATAGTATTATTATACGATTATGTTAGTAGACCAACACAGCGAATTTTTGATCTAATTAGTACTATAGTTATTGTTCTTTTTGCAGGGGCTGTAATTTATGGTGGTATGGAGGATGCTTACAGATCATTTGTAAACTGGGAGAGATTTGCAACGTATTGGGACCCACCGATACCAGCTACTATGAAACCACTTACACTAATATGTGTATTTCTTATTGCACTTCAGTCTATTAACAATTTAATAATTGATTGGAGAAATCCTAAAGAAAGACAATACGATCCCGCTAAAGATTTAGAATGATATGGAATTTGAAATAGGAACACTCTCGATAATACTTATTGTTGGATTGCTAGCCCTTATAGCCATTGGTGTTCCAATGGGCTTTGCCTCAGGATTTATGGGGGCAGTGCTTGTATTTTTATATATTGGCGAACATGCATTAGGAATTTTACTTTCAAGATATTATTCTCTTGTTGTAACTTATTCTTTTTTATCTGTTCCCTTGTTTATTTTTATGGCCTCCTTGCTTGAACGCTCTAACATCGCGAGAGATTTGTATGACGCATTAAATGCTTGGTTAAGAAAAACTAGAGGAGGAGTGGGAGTTGTAACTGCAATCATGGCAACAATTATGGCTGCGATGAGTGGAATTATTGGAGGAGAAATAGTTTTATTAGGGCTGATTGCGCTACCTCAGATGTTGAGATTGAAATATGATCAAGATATGTCGATTGGTATTATTTGTGCATCAGGTTCCCTAGGCACTATGATACCCCCTTCTATCGTTTTAATTATTTATGGATTGACAACAGAAACATCAATTACAATGTTATTCCAAGAAGCTATTGTTCCAGGTCTTATGATTTCAGGTTTAATTATTACTTACATTCTTATACGAACAAGATTACAACCGCATCTTGCACCGTTAAGTGATGAACCAGCCTTAACTTTAAAAGAAAAAATGTCTTACCTTCCAGGCCTTTTACCACCAATTGGTATTGTAATTATTGTTTTAGGTTCAATTTATTCTGGAATAACAGGTATCACAGAGGCAGCTGGAATGGGTGTAGTTGCAACATTAATTATAATAGGTGCAAGAAAAGAGCTTACATGGTTTTTATTTAAAGATGCACTTGTTAGAACTTTTAAAGCATCAGGTACGATTTTAACAATTACATTTGGAGCTACAGTTTTAGCTGGAGCTTATTCTTTAGCAGGTGGACCAACTTATGTAGCTGAAACTATTTTAGCTTATGATTTAAAACCAATGTATTTAATCTTTATGATGCAAGTAATGTTTTTAATAATGGGTGCTTTTATGGATTGGGTTGGAATTGTTCTTCTAGCAATGCCTGTGTTTTTGCCAATAGTTCTTGCACTTGGTTTTGATCCTATTTGGTTTGGAATACTATTTTGTGTTAATATGCAGGTATCATTTTTAAGCCCACCTTTTGGTCCAGCAGCTTTTTATTTAAAATCAGTAGCACCTCCACATATTTCATTAACAGATATCTTCAGAGGATTTGCTCCATTCGTAGTAATTCAGTTAATTGTTTTAGCATGTGTAATGTACTTTCCAGAAGCAATGACACAAAATTTCCACGAATTCGTACCCAAAAAATAAATGACAAAAAAAATAGGTTTTATAGGCATAGGCCTGATGGGCCTGCCAATGTCTAAAAATTTAGTAAAAGCTGGATATAATTTAACAGTATTCAATAGATCAAAGAATAAAGCAGAGCCACTAAAAGAATTTGGTGCAAAAATTTCAAATACGTTAAAAGATGCTGTTGACGGAAGTGATATTGTTATCACAATGTTAACAGATGATACAGCTGTAGATGCGGTGATGAACAATACTGATTTTTTAGAAAACTTAAAATCTGGTTCAATAGTTATTGATATGAGTTCAGTTAAACCAACTACTGCAACAAAACATGGTAATAATTTAAAATTAAAAAATATAAATTATTTGGACGCACCTGTATCTGGAGGAACAATTGGTGCAGAGGAAGCCTCGTTAGCCATAATGGTTGGGGGAGAGCAAAATATTTTTGACGATGCATTTGATATTTTAAAAAAAATGGGTAACCCAACATTAGTTGGTCCAATTGGAAGTGGACAAGTTTCAAAATTAGCAAATCAAATCATAGTTGGTTTAACAATTGGTGCTGTGGCAGAGGCTGTTACTCTTTGTGAAAAAGCTGGAGCAGATCCAAATAAAATGATCAAAGCTTTGTCAGGTGGATGGGCAGATAGCAAAGTTCTACAGACACATGGAAAAAGAATGATCACTAAAGATTTTACTCCAAAAGGTAGAACATCAGTTCATTTAAAAGATATGAATAATATCTTAGAATGTGCCAATAATTATAATACTCATTTACCTATTTCAAATTTGGTTAAAGAAATGTATAAATCTCTAGTTGAAAATGGACATGGTGAAACAGACCATAGTTCACTTTATAAAGAAATTGAAAGGATAAATAATAAATGAGTGGAAGACTTGAAGGTAAAAAAATTGTAGTTACAGCAGCAGGCCAAGGTATTGGAAAAGCAACAGCAATCGCTTTTCATAATGAAGGGGCTCATGTAATAGCAACAGATTTGAATGAAAAAACTTTAGCTGATTTGAATAAAGAACATCCTAATATTAAAATTAAAACTTTAGACTCTACTGACAACAAAGCAATTTTAGATTTTGTTAAAACACTCGATGAAGTAAATGTTCTATTTAATGCAGTAGGATTTGTTCATCATGGAACAATTTTAGATTGTGAAGAAAAAGATTGGGACTTTTCTTTTGATGTAAATATTAAATCTATGTATTTCATGTGTAGAGCAATTTTACCGTTAATGGTGAAGCAAAATGGTGGAAGTATAATCAATGTTTCGTCTATTGCCTCCAGTTTAAAAGGTTTACCAAATAGATTTGTTTATGGCGCTTCAAAAGCTGCAATTATTGGGTTAACTAAGTCTATAGCTTCAGACTTTGTAAAACAAAATATTAGATGTAATTCAATAGCACCAGGAACAGTTTTCTCTCCTTCTTGGCAAGATAGGGTAAACCAAAGCCCTGATCCTGTTCAAGCTAAGAAAGATTTTATAGCAAGACAACCTATGGGAAGACTAGGAACAGCTGAAGAAATTGCTTCTATGGCTATTTATTTAGCTGGCGATGAATCAACATTTACAACAGGAAATACATTTTCTGTTGATGGTGGAATGACAATTTAAATATAAAGGAGAAACAATGAAACTATTAAGAGTAGGAGAAAAAGGAAAAGAAAAACCAGCTATTTTGGACACTGATGGAAAAATAAGAGACATAAGTTCTCACATAAACGACTTAAACCCAGAAAATTTAAATTTTGAAACAATGTCAAAAATTCAAAGTGCAGATACATCAAATCTTCCTGAGCTTTCATCTAATCAAAGAATAGGTTCATGTATTACAAGTCCTGGAAAATTTGTTGCAATAGGGCTTAATTATTCAGATCATGCAGCTGAAGTCGGTGCCGATATCCCTAAAGAACCAATAATGTTTATGAAGGCTACTAGCTCAATGTGTGGTCCTAATGATGATGTAGAAATAGTTTCTGGATCAAAAAAACTAGATTGGGAAGTTGAGCTTGGAATTGTAATTGGAAAAGAAGCAAAACATATTTCAGAAAGTCAATCACAAGATCATATTTTAGGATATTGTTTAGTAAACGATGTTAGTGAAAGAGAATGGCAAATTGAAAAAATGGGACAATGGGTTAAAGGAAAGTCTCATGACACTTACGGACCTACTGGACCTTACTTAGTAACTAAGGATGAAATTAAAGATATTAATAATTTAAAGATGATGCTGGATGTAAATGGCGAAAGAATGCAAACAGGAAATACAAGTACTATGATTTTTAATGTAGATATCATTGTATCTTATGTGAGTAAATTCATGTCATTACAACCTGGAGATATTATAACTACAGGAACTCCTCCAGGTGTAGGCATGGGAAGAAAGCCTCAAGTATTTTTAAAAGCTGGTGATGAAATGAAATTATCTATAGAAAATTTAGGAGAACAGAACTCTAAAGTAGTTGCTGTTTAATAACTGTGAAGATCAGCTCAATCAAAAGTCATGTACTTAGATATGAGTTGGATAAAGAATTAGGATATTCTCAACAATACTACAAACACAGAACCGCTCACTTAGTAGAGATAGAAACTGATGAAGGTATTACGGGTTGGGGAGAATGTTTTGGCCCTGGAAATATAGCTCTCGCTAACAAATATATTGTAGAAAAAGTAATACAGCCTTTAATAATAGGAGAAGATCCAATTAATAAAGAATATATCTGGCATAAAGTTTATAATTTACTTAGAGATAGTGGCCAGAAAGGAATGCCTGTTCAGGCACTATCAGGAATTGATATAGCATTGTGGGATATACTAGCGAAAAAAGCAAAATTGCCTCTTTATCAATTATTAGGGGGTAAAACTAATAACAAAATTCCAGTTTATGGTTATGGAATGATGCTGCAAAAAAAATCTGTCGAAGAATTATGTGAATTATTCAAAAAAGAAGCAAATCAAATAAAAGAAAAAAACTTCAAGGCGATGAAGATGAAAGTTGGTTTAGGTCCAAAAGAAGATTTAAAGTTAGTAAGCGCAGTAAGAGAAGCAATTGGCAACAATTTTAAACTAATGGTGGATGCCAATCATGCTTATAACAAAAATGATGCTTTGTACGTTGGTAAAGGATTGGATGAAATGGAAATTTATTGGTTTGAGGAACCTGTGGCACCAGAAGATTACGATGGATACAAAGAACTAAAAGAAAAATTAAAAACAAATATTGCTGGCGGTGAAGCAGAGTTCACAAAATATGGTTGGAACCAACTAATTAAAAATAATTGCATTGATATAGCTCAACCAGAAGTTTGCGGTTTAGGTGGAATAACAGAATATTTAAAAGTATCAGCATTAGCTCAGTCGAATTTCATCCCAATTGTTAATCATGTATGGGGTTCAGCTTTAAGTGTAGCAGTAAATCTGCATTTACTTACTTCTTTGCCAGATATGCCTGGTGGACTATTTCCAGCAAAATCAATGTTAGAGTTTGATACCACAGAAAAAAATATTTTTATTACAGATCTAGCTGAAGAAAAATTTTCAATTTTAGATCAGGTGAAAGACGAAGATGGATTTGCTTCCCCATTAGAAAATATAGGAATTGGAATTAATCCAAAAAAAGAATTTCTAAAAGAATACGAGTATAATGGCTAAGATTATAACCTCAAAACCTGAAGTTTTGTGGAATTTAAAATGTACATTAGGTGAAGGTACTTTGTGGGTCAAAGAGCATAATTCTATTTATTTTACAGACATTAAAAAAAAAAGAATTCATATTTTAAATTTAAAAAATAAAAAAAAAGAGACTATTAAAGTAAATAAAGAAATAGGATTTTTAGCTCATATAAAAAATAATATATTTATATTAGGTCTCCAAGGTGAATTAAGAATAGTAAATTTAAAAAGTAAAAAAAAAATTAAATCAATAGCGATTGAAAAGTCATTAAAAATGAACAGGATTAATGATGGCAAAACAGATCTTAATGGAAAACTCTGGTTTGGAACAATGGATAACCCTGAAAGAAATATCCCAAATGGCTCTCTTTATTGCCTAGATAAAAAATTTAATCTTAAAAAAGTAGATGACAATTACATGATTACTAATGGACCTGCATTTATTGATAAAAAAAGCTTTTATCATACAGACAGTAGAAAAAGGATAATCTACAAAATTAAGATAGATAAAAATGAAGATATAATTAGTAAAAAAATATTTAAAAGATTTTCAAATAAGGAAGGAGTGCCAGATGGCATGACCCTAGATAAAGCTGGAAATTTATGGGTATGTCAATTTCACGGAGCTTGCCTACGTGTTTTAAATAAATTTGCCAAACAGATACATAAGATAAATTTACCCGCTAAAAATATTACTAATTGTGCCTTTGGTGGTCCAAAAAATTCAGATTTATTTGTCACATCTGCTTTAAAAGGCATGAAAAACAGTGAAATTAAAAAATTTAAATTTTCAGGAAGTTTATTTAAAATACAAACTAATGCTATTGGTATAAACCAAAAAAAGTTTGTAATTAAAAATGCTAAAAAGAGACCTCTACTATGAAAGAATACCCACAAAATCTCTTAGAGACGATGTTCGATTTTTAGGAAACATATTAGGAAAAGTAATTAAAGAACAAGAGGGACAGAAATTCTATGATCTAGTTGAAAAAATTAGATTACTTTCCAAAGCAAATATTGCTAACAAAAATCGTAAAGATCCATTTAAAAAAATTTTAAACGAAATTAAAAAATTACCACCACATTTACTGTTTAAATTAACTCGCGCATTTAATCATTTTATGAACTTTTATAATTTGGCTGAATCAATTGATGCTTCTAGAACTTTAGATCTTTATGAGAATGTGAAACAGGAGAAAAAATTTCAAAATATTTTCATAGAAGAAATATTTGAAAATTTTTTCAAAAATAAAAAAATATCTAATAATAAAATTTATAATATTGCCAAAAGTCTAAATATAGGAATTGTACTCACGGCACATCCA